>JAYUDU010000423.1:0-3876 GCA_043739605.1 Acidimicrobiales bacterium
TCGGGGGATCGGTGTGCCTCGATGTGCTGGCACTCATCAGGTCGGGAGCGGGCGACGGCGGCGCCGCTTGGAGCTACAGCCGCCTCGACCTGCCCCCGCCACAGCGTGATCGACAGTCGTTCCGCGGCCGGTGGGTGACGCCGATGCCGCCCGGCACACCAGAGACGCCGTGGCTCATCCCGCTGCTCAGCGCCCTCGTGCCGATCCGCCTCGCCCCGGCGGGTGCGGCGCCCCCTCCGACACGCCGGTCCGACGCCGACGAGGCGGTGTTGACCAAGGTGCGGGCGCTGCTGGCTCAAGCCGAGTCGACCACGTTCGAGGAGGAGGCGGCGGCCTTCGCGGCCAAGGCCCAGCAGCTCATGAGCAGGCACTCGATCGACGCCGCACTGCTCGCCCGCACCGAGGGCGAGGCTCCGGTGCTGCGGCGCATTGCGATCGACGATCCGTACTTCGATGCCAAGTCGCATCTCGCATGTTGTGTGGCCAACGCGAACCGCTGCTCGCCAATCATCCTGAACAATCAGGCGATGGTGGCGGTGGTCGGCTACGCCAACGACCTGGAGATGGTCGAGGTGCTGTTCACGTCCCTGCTCGCTCAGGCGATCAGCGGTATGGCCCGAGCCAACGCGACCAACACCGGCGGCCGCACCCGCAGCTTCCGGCACTCGTTCCTGATCGGGTTCTCCGATCGGATCTCGACGCGGCTGCGCGAGACCGACGCCAGCACAGTGGCCGCCGCCGCCTCAGAGGTGGGTGGGTCAGCCCTGCTGCCCGTCCTCGCCTCCCGACGCGATGCGGTGGACGACGAGATGGCTCGCCTCTTCCCTTCTACGCGAGCGACGACGATCAAGGGTTCGAACGCGCACGGCCGGGTGGCGGGCATGGCCGCGGCAGACATCGTGGACCTCTCGGTCGGCACACCGCTTGCGAACGCCGCGCGCCGCCCGGCACCGGTCGCCCAGCTCTGACGTCCAGGCAGGCATTCGCACCGTCTGGGAGATCATCGCGATCGAGGTGGCTCCAGCGCCGAAACAGCATGCGACGATGTTCGTCTCGCCGCGTGCGCCGCTCGCAGCGGCGAGGTCCCACCACATTCGTACACGAAGCGCATGTTCGTGGTGCGACCTCCACGCCCAGAGCTCCTCGTCCTCGACTCGCTCTGGCCCGCGGTTCCGCTCGGCGAGCGCTCCAGACCACCGGTGCAACCATCGCGTTTCTGTCTGGCGGGCTTCGCGGTCGGCCGTCGCGGATCAGCCGCCGGCGCGGCGCCCCTTCGTCAGCAGCACGACCCCCGTTCCAAGGGGCAACCGGATCAGATGCGGCAACGTCGACTCGGGCTGTGGGTTCCGGGCCACAAGGAACTCGTCCACGACGCCGAGCCTGACACGAAGCGAGGCGGGATTTACAGGAGACGGGAATCGCCGACCGCGGTGCCCTATCAGGACGCTCCGTTGCGGCCGCGCACGGCGATCGACACCGTCGCGGCAATGAGGTCGACCTCCACCACGTTGCCAGCGGACCCGTTCTCGGCCAAGCCTTCGACGATGCCTGGTCTCCCGCCCGCTCCCCCCGTGAGCAGGCCGGTGACGCGCTGGTGCCAGTGGCCGTGAAGGACGAGTGACGGTCGGGTGGCCTCGACGGCTTCGTCGATGCGAGCCCGACCCTCCGACGCACGCGCGTGGTCGGCCGCGCGCAACGAGAACATCGAGACGACGGGGGAGGCGCTCGGCGCTTCGTGGGTGAAGAGGATGTCGATTGGCGCATCGCCGAGCCGCTCGACGTCGGCGTCGATCACCTCTTCCTCCGGCCACCACGACTGACCCGGCGTACGGAACCGGTGGTCGATGCTGAACGCTCCGCCGAGGGCGCCGAGACGGCGCCCGTGCCACGACCATCGCAGACCCCGGGTCGCCCACCAGACGTTCGGCGCGGTGCGAACGAACCCAGACGGGGTGCGATGTGCTGCGTCGGCGGCCCACCGCCGCAGCTGGTGGTGGTCGTCGTGGTTGCCATCGATGACGATCAGCTGCAGCCCGCGCTCGCCGGCGATCTCGCTGAGCGTCGCCAGGTATGCGGCACCCTCGGCTCCGGGCCAGAAGCCAAAATCGCCCAGTTGGACCACGGTGTCGTGACCGCCATCGGCTGCCGCGTCGAGCACGCGGGCTGCCCACCGGGTGTCGCCATGCCAATCGCCCGCGACGATGATGCGCGGCGCGGCAGGTTCGCGGACGTCGGGCGTGGCGATGGGCACGCACATCATCGTCGCGCTTCGGAGGAGACTTGCGGCTCGACTTCCGTGATCCCTGGCGCGCCCCGCCCTCGATGAGCAGCGCTGCGGCCGCCCCGCCGTCGGCACCGCATTGCGCAGCAGCGTCCGCCATGCCGAGCCCCAAGCACGGAGCGCGGTCGCAAGGGGTCGGCATCGACGACGTCGGGCCGATTGTCGCTACGACGTCGCGCACCATGCCCGTCGCAACCTGAAGGCGCCGCGCAGAACCTCACGCTCCGCATCGCGGCCGTACTGGCAGAGGACTGCGACGCGTGCCCGGTGGCCGGCGCCCTTTGGGGATTCTCTCGTTGGGAGCGTCCGGCCCACGCCAGCGGCGACGTCGGCGACGGGGCGATCTACCAGCCCTGACCGCGTAGCTCAGGAGCGGTCGAATACCGCGCCGAGGCCGCCCATCATCCAGTCGGCCTCCTTGGGGACCTCGATGTGGTGGGGGCCGCGGTAGCTGAGGGCTTCGAGGACATCGACCGCATTGCCGGTGATCGGCACCGCGTCGGCGGGCGGCGGGCCGTCGTGCACGACGACGCGGGTGTCGATGTCGACGACGAACGTGCTCGGCGGACCCGTGCACGAGAACGCCAGCGAACCAGACCGGGTCGAGCCCTGCGATGCGGCGAACGCCGGGCTGAGCGCGGCGACGTAGCGAAGCGAGCCGTCGACCTCGTCACGCTCGATCGGCTGGTCGAGGCCGAGCGGGAGAGCGATGTCGCGCTCGTGGATCCACGAGTCCCACATCGCGTGGAGCACGACCTCGCCGATGCCGATGTGGCCAGGGGGTGCCTCGGCCGCGAGCTTCCAGTCGTCGGCGCGCATGCCTTCGAGCGCGGCGGCGATGGCCTCGGTTCCTTCGAGATACTCGGCGAGCACGTCGGCGGTGGAGCGATCTCGGCTCGCAGCGACCAATTCGTCAGGGCTCGACACCGGGTCGAACGTGGCCAGGAAGGTCGTCGGCTCGCTGCGGCGGCCCGCTCCGATCGAAATCGCCCAGAAGCGGTTGGTGCTGGCGAGGTGCGAGACGACGTCCTGCACGGACCACCCATCACATCGACTCTGTGCCGCCCACTGGTCGGGGTCAAGGCCCTGGAGCAGCGCGCCAAGCCGACGACGTTGGCGCAGCATCGGCACCCCGGGGTCGCCACCAAGCCCCTCGACACGAAGGATCGGCACACCGCCATAGACCGGAGTCAGCTGCATGTGCGGACGGTATCGCTACCGCCGGCCGGCGCGCCGCAGAGATCAGATGGGTACGGTGCGAGGATGGACATCGAAGGCAAGATCGTTGTGGTTACTGGTGGGGCGAGCGGGATCGGGGCTGCTCTTTGTCGACGCTTCGCCGCTGAAGGCGTGGCCGGCCTCGTCGTCGCCGACCGCGATGCCCCGGGCGCTGAGGTCACTGCCGCAACCTGTCGAGAGGCTGGCGCCAACACCATCGCAGTCACCACCGACGTCGGTGTCGAGGCAGACGTGCAGGCGATGGTCGCGGCCGCGCTCGAGCGGTTCGGGCGGGTCGACCTCCTCTGCCAGAACGCCGGCATCGCCCGGGGCGGCAGCTTCGAGGCATCGGACGCCGACTGGGCGGACTCGTGGGC
>JAYUDU010000424.1:0-22842 GCA_043739605.1 Acidimicrobiales bacterium
CTGCTGCCTCCCGTAGGAGTCTGGGCCGTGTCTCAGTCCCAGTGTGGCTGATCGTCCTCTCAGACCAGCTACCCGTCGACGCCTTGGTGGGCCGTTACCTCACCAACAAGCTGATAGGTCGCGAGACCCTCCTGGAGCGGAATCCATTTCCTCATCAGACCATGCGATCCGATGGGGACATCCGGTATTAGCACCCCTTTCGGGGAGTTATCCCGGTCTCCAGGGCAGGTTTCTCACGTGTTACTCACCCGTTCGCCACTCGGTCCGAAGACCTCGTTCGACTTGCATGTGTTAAGCACGCCGCCAGCGTTCGTCCTGAGCCAGGATCAAACTCTCCATCGAGAACCCCGGTCACTCTTTCGAGCTCCCGGAAATTCAGTTGAGAGTCGGCCTTCGGGGCTTTCGCCCTTCAAGCCAACTGGCATCGAGGACGGACAGCTAGTTAGTAATAACTATGTTTGTCCGTTGAACCTTGATGCTTACTTCGTTTGTGTCGAGAGACCGTCCGAAGACGTCTCTCACACTCGCTTTTAGCTTCCTCTGTTCCGTTGTCAAGGAGCGTGCGTGGCCGCCCCGCACACACACCTCTAAAGAGGTGGAGGTGTTCCGGGGAGCCGCTCCGTTGCAGTTGCGCCAAGGCGCTGCTGCACGTCCGCTTGGGGGCTGTTGCCAGCCCTGCGGGGCGGAGGAGAACTCTATGTGATCTCCTCCAGGCTGTCAAGTCCCGGCGGAAGATTTCCGACCGGCACCGTGTGCCTGACCCGCTTGCGTCCCCGAGGGGGCGGTGCGGGCCGGTGGTCAACGTAGAGAACGGCTGGCCAACGGCGCAAGTCGAGCGCACCAGCCGGCGCGGAGGGGTGTTGCGTCAGCGCCCAATGCGTGCGTGGTCGTCGTCGAGCCGATCCCGGATGCGCCGCAACTGATCGACGACAGGACCAGGACCTGCGCCTCCAGGCGTCGTGCGGCGCTGCGCGGCGACTCCCGGGGCGAGGAGGGCCACGCCGGCGGCACCGAGGTCGGGGTGGGCTTCGACGAGCTCAGCGAGCGGTACTCGGCGGTTGAGGGAGTCCCGGACGAGCCCGCCGACCACAGCGTGCGCCCTTCGGAAGGGCATCCCGCCTGCGACCAGATGCTCAGCAAGGTCGGTGGCGGCGCTGGTGGGCGTGTCGGCGGCCGCTGCCATGCGGGCCAGATCGAACGTGGTCGACCCGTAGAGGCCCGCCAGTGCGGACAACGCCAGGACGACGGTGTCGACGGAGTCGAACAGCGGCTCCTTGTCCTCTTGGAGATCGCGGTTGTACGCGAGGGGCAGACCCTTCAAGGTGGCGAGGAATCCGGTCAGGTTGCCGATGAGCCGACCCGCCTTGCCCCGCGCGAGCTCTGCGATATCGGGGTTCTTCTTCTGCGGCAGCATCGAGCTCCCGGTCGAGTGGGCATCGTCGAGCCTCGCGAAGGCGAACTCCTCGGTCGTCCACAGGACGATCTCCTCGCCCATTCGGGACAGATGCACACCGAGCTGCGCGAGATCGAACAAGCCCTCTGCAACGAAGTCGCGGTCGCTCGTGACGTCGAGGCTGTTTTCGAAGCGGGCGGCAAACCCGAGGTCTTCTGCGACCGCGTCGGGGTCAAGAGGAAGCGATGAACCCGCGAGCGCACCAGCACCGAGCGGCGAGACGTCCATGCGTCGCAGGGCGTCGGCGAGCCGGTCGACGTCACGCGACAGCGCCCACACGTGGGCGAGCAGGTGGTGAGCGAGGAGGACAGGCTGGGCCCGCTGCATGTGGGTGTAGCCGGGGAGGTAGGCGTCGCCGACTTCAAGGGCTCGGGCGACGAGGACCTCCTGGAGCTCGAGGATGCGCTTCGCCACCTCGCGAAGCGAACGGCGCGTCCACAACCGGAATGCGGTCGCAACCTGATCGTTACGGCTGCGACCGGTGTGCAGCTTTGCCCCAGAGTCTCCCGCGAGCTCAGTCACGCGCCGCTCGATCGCGGTGTGGATGTCTTCGTCGGTTGGCTCGAAGGCGAACGAGCCGTCGGCCAGCTCCGTCTCCACCCGGTCCAGCGCGGCGAGCACCACCTTCACCTCGTCGACGCTGAGCAGCGCCGACCGTCCGAGCCCACGGACATGGGCGCGCGACCCGTTCAGGTCGTCACCAGCGAGGCGCTTGTCGAAGTGGAGGCTGACGGTGAACGCCAGCAGCTCGGCCGCCGGCCCTCCCTCGAACCGTCCGTGCCACAGGGTGGTGGCCGCGGCGGGCTGGGGTGCGGGGTTCGTCGTCATGTCGGGGCGCAGACGATCGTCATGCGCCGAGCGATCCTTGCTTGGCAGCCCAGGTCTGGACGCCGAGGCCCCACAGGCGGACGAAGCCCTCGGCGTCCTCGTGGCGGAAGGTGTCGGCGGCGTCGTAGGTGGCGAGGCCGTAGTCGTAGAGCGAGGTCGGGCTGCGACGGCCGGTGACCTGGCACACCCCTGGCGACAGCTTGAGGCGCACCTCGCCGGTGACGTGGCGCTGCGTCTCTTTGATGAAGGCGTCGAGGGCGTTGCGCAGCGGGCTGAACCAGAGGCCGTCGTAGATGAGTTCGGCGTAGCGGGGCTCGAGGCGCATCTTCTCGTGGGTGACGTCGCGCTCAAGGCAGATGCTCTCAAGGTCCTGGTGCGCCATGGTGAGTGCGAGGGCGGCCGGCGCCTCGTAGGTCTCGCGGGACTTGATGCCGACGCGGCGATTCTCGACCATGTCGAGACGCCCCCAGCCGTAGCTGCCGACGATGGTGCCGACGGTGTCGATGAGTTCGACGAGGCCCATGGAAACGCCGTCGACGCTGACCGGACGACCGGCCTCGAAGCCGATCACGAGGTCGCGGATCTCGTGCGCAGTCTGCTGGGTGAGGCTCCAGACGCCGGCGGGCGGCTCGGCCCACGGGTCCTCCATCTCTCCACACTCGATGGCGCGGCCCCAGAGGTTGTCGTCGATCGAATACAGCTTCTCGACGCTGGCCGTGATCGGGATGTCGAACCGGTGGGCGTACGCGATCGACTGCTCACGGGTCAGCCCCCACGTGCGCACCGGAGCGATGATGTCCATGTCAGGCGCAAGCGCTCTGGTGCTGACCTCGAACCGCACCTGGTCGTTGCCCTTGCCCGTGCAGCCGTGCGCGATGGCGTCGGCGCCGTGGCGCCGCGCCGCCCGCACCAGCTGACGGGTGATGACCGGGCGGGACAGCGAGGACACCAGGGGGTACTTGCCCTCGTAGAGCGCGTTGGCCTGGAGCGCCGGCAGGCAGTACTCCTCGGCGAACTCCTCCCGGCAGTAGACGACCTCGACCTCGACCGCCCCGGCCGCCTTGGCCCGCTCGATGAGCGCTCCCCAGTAGGCCTCGCCCCCCTCGGTCCCGGCCTGACCGACGTCACAGGCGACGGCGATCACCTCGACACCGAGCTCCTCCTGCATCCACTTGACGGCAACGGAGGTGTCAAGCCCTCCGGAGTATGCGAGCGCGACGCGCTTTGCCATGATGTTCTTCGTTCCTTCTGCTGCTGGAGGTCGGCCGGCTACAGGCCGGCGAGGGTGGTGATCTGCTTGGCGACCTTCGCTCCGGTCGCGCGCTCCGTCGCCACGATGAGGAGGGTGTCGTCGCCGGCGACGGTACCGAGGACGCCATCGAGGCCGCTGCGGTCGAGCGCGGACGCGACGACATGCGCACATCCGGGTGGAGTCTGCACAACGACCAGATTGCCAGAGTGGCCGACCTGTACGACCCAGTCAGCGAGGACCCGGCGGAGCTGATCCTCCGGAGCGAGGCGCTCGCGGGAGAGCTCCGGCACCGCATAGACGCTGTCACCGCCGGGAACCCGGACCTTCACGGCCCCGAGCTCCTCGAGATCGCGGCTCACGGTCGCCTGGGTGGCGAGGACACCGTCCTCGCCAAGGAGCTCGACGAGGCGCGTCTGGCTGGTGACCATGTGGTCGGCGAGGATCTTGGCGATGCGATGCTGACGCTGCGCCTTGGCGAGCCGACCGCCGGCGTTGGCCGCGCTCACGCACCGACCCCCTCGGACTGACCGAGGAGCCACAGGAACACGCCGCGGATGGCGTGCATGCGGTTCGCAGCTTGCAGCCACACCTTGGAGGACGGCCCCTCCAGCACCTCGTGACTGACCTCTTCTCCGCGATGGGCCGGCAAGCAGTGCAAGAAGGCAGCCCCGGGGTGCGCGTGCGCCATCAGGTCTGCGGTGACACCGAAGCGGGCGAACGCGTCGAGGCGAGCGGCGCGTTCTTCCTCTTGTCCCATCGACACCCACACGTCGGTGTAGACGGCGTCGGCACCATCGACGCCATCGACCGGGTCCGTGGTCGTCGTGATCACCCCTGGACCGGCGGAGCGGAGGCGGTCGAGCGTCCAGTCGTCGAACCCGTACCCCGCTGGGTGCGCGACGACGAAGTCGATGCCAAGACGGGCGCACGCGAGACCGAGCGACATGGCCACGTTGTTTGCGTCGCCGACGAAGGCGACGCGGTGGCCGGCGAGGCCGTCGGGCCCAACGCCCCATGCGGCCTGCAACGTGAGGACGTCGGCGAGGGCCTGGCACGGGTGCCCGGAGTCGGAGAGGAGGTTGACGACCGGCACGTTCATGGCCTCGGTGGCGAGGGCGTCGACCATGCGCTGCAGGGTCGATTGGGCGAAGGTCCGCCCGCAGATGATGCGGTGGTAGCAGCCGAGGGTTCGGGCGACGTCCTCCACGCTCTCGCGCACGTCGAGGCCGACCTCTTGCGCCTGGATGGTGACCGGGTGGCCGCCCAGCTGGATCACGGCAATCTCCGTCGAGCTGCGGGTGCGATTGCTGGCCTTCTCGAAGAGCGCAGCGACGCCCTGGCCGGCCAGCACCTTCGGAGGCGCTGCGAGGCCAGCGAAGACGAGCACCGAACGCAGCTCGTCGGCGGACAGGTCGTCGATCTCCAAGAGGTTGCGGGTCACGGGGTGGGTCCTTCCAGCCGGGACGCGAGCACGGTGCGCAGCGCCATCATGGCCTCGTCGATCTCCGCGTCGGAGACCGTGAGGGGCGGAGCAAAGCGCAGGGCGGTCGGGGTGACCGCGTTGGTGACGATGCCGGCCGCGAGCAGTGCCTGCTGGACTCCGCCCGCCGGACCGAGCGCGAGTGCCTCGCCGCTGAGCTCTGCGGCCAGCAACAGGCCCTTGCCGCGGACGCGGTCGATGCCAGGCATCGCCTCAAGGGCGCTTCGGAGCCTGGCCCCTTGCTCGTGCGCGAGACGCGGAGCATCGATCCGTTCCAGCACCGCGAGCGTGGCCCGGGCCGCGGAGGCTGCGAGCGGCTGGCCCGAATAGGTGCTGCCGTGGTCGCCTGCCTTGAACGATGCGGCGACCTCTGCTGTGGCCCAGCACGCCCCGATCGGCATGCCGTTGCCGAGGGACTTGGCGATGGTGACGATATCGGGGCGCACTCCGTCGGGGAGGTCGTGCTGGAAGCCGAACCACCGGCCGGTGCGGCCGAGGCCGGTCTGGATCTCGTCGAGGATGAGGAGGAGGCCGCGGTCGTCGCACAGGCGACGGAGGTCGCTGAGGAAGCCGACGGGCGGTTCGTTGACGCCACCCTCGCCTTGGATCGGTTCGACGAGGATGCCGGCGACGGTGTCGTCGATGAGGCGTTCGACGTCTGCGGCGTCACCCCACGCTGCGTGGCGAAACCCGGGCGGCATGGGCTGGAAGGGCTCGTGCTTGGAGGGCTGGCCGGTGGCGGCGAGGGTCAGCATGGTGCGGCCGTGGAAGCTGCCGTAGGCGCTGATGACCTGGAACCGACCGTGCTCGCCGCCGCCCCACCTGCGGGCCAGCTTCAGCGCGCACTCGTTGGCTTCGGCGCCGGAGTTGGTGAAGAACACCTGACCGCCGCCGCCGAGGAGCCGGTCGATGGTGTGGGCCACCTCTGGGCCAACGGTGGTGCCGAAGAGGTTTGAGACGTGGCAGAGCGTGCGCGCCTGGTCGGCGATGGCGTCGGCGACCTCGTCGTTGGCGTGGCCGATGGCGACGACTGCCAAGCCGCCGAGGAAGTCGAGGTAGCGCTTGCCGGCGATGTCCCACAGCTGGGTGCCCTTGCCCTTGGCGAAGGTGACCGTCGGGGCGCCGAAGGTGGGCATCATCGGGCAGCGTTCGAGTCCTGCCATCCAGGGAAGCGGCCCGCTGGGCGGGGTGACGGCGGCGAGGTGGGCGCTCATGGTGGACTCCGGCATCGTCACGGCCTCGAGAGGCCTGGGGTGATCATGGTGCCGATGCCGGTGTCGGTCAGCAGCTCGAGGAGGAGGACGTGCGGCACGCGGCCGTCGAGGATGTGCGCACTTGGCACTCCCCCGTCGACCGCGACGAGGCACGACTCCGCCTTGGGCGCCATTCCCCCCTCCAGCGCGCCGCTCGCCAACAGCACACGCAGCGCGTCGGCGTCGAGCCGGCTGACCAGCGTCGCCGCGTCGGCGGCGTCGCTGCGGAGGCCCTCGACGTTGGTGAGATGGATGAGCTTCTCCGCTCCGAGGGCCACTGCGATCGCCGCCGCGGCGGTGTCCGCGTTGACGTTGTGCGGTTGGCCCTTGGAATCGGTCCCGATGGTCGCAACGACGGGAATGAGGTCCTCGGCGAGCAGCTTCGCGAGCAGGGTCGGATCGACGGAGGCGATGTCCCCGACGAAGCCGAGGGCCGGGTCGCGGGTCGTCACCTGCAGGAACGCTCCGTCCTCGCCGGAGACGCCGACGGCAACGCGTGCCTTCACGTTGATGGCGCCGACGATGTCCTTGTTGATCTTGCCGACCAGCACCATCCGGGCGATCTCAAGGGTCTCCGCGTCGGTGACCCGCAAGCCGTCTCGAAACTCGGGAACCTTCCCGAGCCGATCGAGCAAGGCCGAGATCTGCGGCCCCCCGCCGTGCACGACCACGGGCTTGAGCCCAACGGAGTGCAGCAGCACGATGTCGTCGGCAAACACATCGAGCGGATCCCCCTCCGCGTCGTGCAATGCGTTGCCCCCGTACTTCACGACCACCACCGCCCCCCGAAACCGCCGCAAGTACGGAAGCGCCTCGACGAGCACCGTCGCTCGGTTGTTGGGATCGAGAATCATCACGGTGATTCCAGTGCAGCTGGTGCCGCGGCCCTGCTGGGCCCGGGGAAGTGTGAGGGGTCGGAACTTGCTCCGACCGGAGAAAGGACACGCGCGCCGGAGGCGCTCACAACGGAAACCCGCACGAACGGAGCGGAGCGAGTGAGTGCGGAACTCATGAGGTTCCACGGTTTTCGTCGATGTAGGCGTGGGTGAGGTCGTTGGTGAGGATCCAGGCTGACGCCGTGCCGACCCCGAGATCGCAGGTGATCTCCAGCTCGCGGCCCTCCATGTGGGTGGTGACGGCGGCGTGGTCATGGGTGACCCCTTCGAGGCCACGCGAGACGACGGTTCCGCCATACGCGATGGAGACGGTGTCTTCGTCGAGCTCGACGCCGGCGGTGCCCAGCTCGGAAAGGATGCGGCCCCAGTAAGGGTCGTTGCCGTACCAGCTGCACTTGCACAGGTTGGAGTCAGCGACCTTGCGGGCGGCGGCGTCTGCTGCCGCGTCGTCGGTGGCACCCGTCACGGTGATGGTGACGGTCTTGGTCGCGCCCTCGGCGTCGTCGCACATCTGGCGAGCGAGGCTCCGCAGCGCCGCCGTGAGGCCCGCTTCGAACACCGCCGCGTCGGGGCGGCCGGCGTTGCCGTTGGCGAGCAGGATGACGGTGTCGTTGGTGCTGGTGCAGCCGTCGACCGACAGCCGGTTGAAGCTCTCGGCCACGGCGCGGGCCAGCACCGGGTCGTCGCGGTCGATCTCGGCATCGGTGGTGAGCACGGCAAGCATGGTGGCCATGTTGGGGGCGAGCATCGCCGCCCCCTTGGCCATGCCGCCGATGCGGAACCCGAGATGCTCGTCGTCGTCTGCGACCTCGACCTCGACGAGCTTGGCGACGGTGTCGGTCGTCATGATCGCCGCCGCCGCGAGCGGTCCCCCATCGGCGTCGAGCGCGGCGACGAGCATCGGCACGCCGGTGCGGAACGGGTCGGCGGCGAGCGGGATGCCGATGAGGCCGGTCGAGCAGACCAGCACCTGATCGGCGTGACAGCCGAGGCCGGCCGCGACGAGTGCAGTCGCCTCCTCTGCGACTGCCATGCCGGCTGCGCCGGTGGCGGCGTTCGCGTTGCCGCTGTTCACCACGACGCCTGCTGCCGCGCCGTGCGACGACTCGAGATGGGCGCGGCTGACGCGCACGGGCGCCGCGCAGGCACGGTTGGCGGTGAACGTCGCCAGTGCACGGACGGGGTGCCCGTCGCCGGTCGCGACGAGCGAGAGGTCAAGCGCTCCGCTGGTCTTGATGCCGCAATGGATGCCGGCGGCAACGAAGCCGGCGACGAACGTCGGCCCCTGGGTCGGTGCGGTGGCGGTGCGGTGGTCGCGGAGGATCATTGGTGCCGTTCCTAGTGAGGTGGGGGGAGCAGGGGCGGTCATGGGGTCATGCCAACGAGGGGAAGGCCGAGGGCCTCGGGGAGGCCGAGCGCGAGGTTCGCGCACTGGATGGCCTGGCCGGACGCTCCCTTGACGAGGTTGTCGAGCGCAGCGATCGCGACGAGCCAGCCGGTGCGCGGATCGACCCTGGCGGTGATGTGACAGGTGTTCGAACCAAGCGCAGCCTTGGTCGACGGGATGCGCTCATCGACGACGACGAAGGGCTCGCCGGCGTAGGCGTTGGCCAGGATCTCGAGCGCGGCGGCCGTCGTGGCCGGGCCGGTGGCCGTGGGGCGTGCGTAGACCGTGGCCAGGATGCCACGCACCATCGGAGCGAGGTGGGGGGTGAAGATGACCTGCGCGCCAGTGGCCTGCTCGATCTCGGGGGTGTGGCGATGCGTCAGCAGTCCGTACGCGGTGAAGTCGTTGGCGACCGAAGCGAAGTGGAGCTCGGGCTTCGCTACGCGGCCGGCGCCGCTGGTGCCCGAAGCTGCGTCGACCACGATGCCGGTCGCCTCGACCGCGCCGGCCCGCACGAACGGCGCGAGCGCGAGCGCGGCCGTGGTCACGTAGCAGCCGGGCGCGGCGATGAGGCGAGCGCCGGCCAGGTGTTGGTCCGCTCTGAACAGCTCCGGCAGGCCGAACCCGGCGGTCTTGAGCAGCTCCGGGTGCGGGTGCGCCTCGTGGTACCAGGTCGGGTAGAGCGATGCGTCCTTGAGGCGAAAGTCCGCGGCGAGGTCGACCACATGCGGCACGACGTCGAGGAGCGCAGGCATGAGTTTGCTGCTCGCGCCATGCGGCAAGCCGCAGAAGACAAGATCGAGGCCAGCGCAGTCTGCGGGGTCCATGCGATCGAAGCGTCGGGCGCCGTAGGCCGCGGCCAGGCTCGGGCTTAGGTCGGCGAGCCGGGCACCGGCACTGGAGTCCGCACCCGCCAGCTCGACGTCCAGCTCTGGATGCGCTGCGAGCAGGCGCAGCAGCTCGATGCCCGTGTACCCGGATGCCCCAAGGATGCCGATGCGCTTCGCCATCCCGATGACCCTAGCATGTTGATGCACGAGCATGCATACCGATGCACTACCCGGGGTAGGGCGCGCCATCCTCGACGATCGGCCGCCAACACGGGCGGCTCGCCAGCCACGGCCTGAGCCCGCGGCGACGGTACAGGTCGACTGCGAAGCGCTCCTGCACGTCCGCAGGGGCGACGTGCGCCCGTGGATACCCCTCGAAGGACTCCCATGTCTGCGGCGTGATCTGGTAGAGGCCGCCTGCGCCGCTTGACCGGTTGACCGCCAGTGGGTCGTTTCTGCTCTCGCAGTGTCGGATCGCATCGGACCACCGTTCCCACGGACCGAAGCGGGGATGCACGATCCCGGTGCTAGCACCGCCCCCCGATCCGGCGAATCCGTAGACCGCGGGCACGGCCTCAACGGCGCGCAGCTCGGTAGCGGCCGGCTCGTAGACGGCTGCCGTGGCAACGGCTCCGATCAAACCGAGCGCAACGGCTCCAGAGACGACGAGCGCCGCCTGCCGCCTCCGCCACGGCGGCGCGCCGGTCTCGTCGACGCAGCGAGAGGAGACGTCAACGGCGCGCTCGAAACCCGCTCGACCGCTGCCGCGATGCACACCCTCGATGTCTCCCCAGACCATGACCACGAGGTGGATGCTTGCCTGCCGCGCGCCCCGAGTGGTGGATCCCCACGCAGTGACGCGGTCGCGCGGCTGGCGTGTCGCGTCTGCGCAGTGCCGCGAGCACCCGCTCCTTGCAACCGGTCGCGGATGGGCGTCCCGAGACCCGCCACGACGCGGACCGCTAGCGGCGGCGCTCTGACTCCTCGGCCTCGATGGCGCTGATCTGGTCGACACGGCGCTGGTGCCGGCCCCCTTCGAACGTGGCGGCGAGGAACTGGTCGACGATGGCCAACGCGACGGCCTCCCCCGTGACGCGCGCGCCGATCGAGCAGACGTTGGCGTCGTTGTGCTGGCGGGCGAGCCTGGCGGTGTACTCGTCGTGGCACAGGGCGGCCCGGACCCCGTGCACCTTGTTGGCGGCCAGCTGTTCGCCCTGCCCCGAGCCGCCGAACACGAAGCCAAGCTCGGCTGCGCCGCCCACAACAGCGTGGCCGGCCGCGGCGCAGAACGCCGGGTAGTCGACGCTCTCCTCGGAATCGGTGCCGAGATCGAGCACCTCGTGGCCGGCGTGACGGAGGTGCGCGGCGACGACCTCCTTGAGGACGAAACCGGCGTGGTCTGAGGCGACGGCGAGGCGCATGCGTGGATCGTGGCCGCTCGCCGGGGCTCCAGGCGAGTGCAAGGCTCATCGGGTGCGCCTGACAGAGCTCTCGGTCGCGGGGTACCGCTCCCTCGTCGACGTGCGGCTCGACCTCGCGCCGCTCACCGTCGTCCACGGTGTCAACGGCAGCGGCAAGTCGAACCTCCTGCGCGCGGCCTCCCTTCTCCGGGCTGCCGCGGAGGGCCGCCTCGCCGCCGAGGTCGTGGCAGAGGGCGGGCTGCCCCGCATCGCGTTCGCAGATGCTCGCCGCGGCGCGAAGGGTGGCGAGCCCCCGGTCCGCGTGCGCCTCGGCGCCTCCATCGCCGCACCGACCGATGCTGGCGACGTCGCGTTGCGCTACGACATCGCACTTGGCATTCCGGCCGTCGGCGGTGCGTTTGCCCTCGATCCCGAGATCAAGGAGGAGCGCGTCGAGCTGCGGGTCGGACGTCGACCGACGGTGCTCATGGATCGCGCCGGCACAACGACGTTGCTCACCGATGATGCCGGTCGGCGGGCGCCGCATCCCGTCGCGTTGCGGCCAAGCGTCACGGCCCTGGCCGGCCTGGTTGACCAGGTCGCGATGCCAGAGGCGGCGCTCGTCGCCCGTGCGCTGCGCGGCGTGTGCGTGCGCGCACCGGTCGAGGTCGGCCCCACCTCACCGGCGCGAGGTCGCAGCCCCGCGACCCGAACGGGCCGCATGAGCGCCGACGGACGCGACCTCGCGGCGGCGATCGCGACGACGCGCTACGAGGCCGAGGTGCAGCACCACGCGTTCATCGCGGCGTGCTTCGAGGCATTGGGAGCGCACATCGACATCGCGCCGTCCGCCGAGGACGACGCTCCGACCGGATGGGCAGACATCATCGTCGGGGTGCCCGACCTCGGCCGCCCGCTGCGTGCAGACGAGCTCTCGGACGGCCAGCTCCGCTTCCTCGCCGTCGCGGCGCTTGCAACCGCAGCAGAGCCGCCCACGTTGCTCGCGCTCGACGAGCCAGAGGCGAGCCTCGCCGAACGCGCCATCGATCCGCTCGCCCGCTTGTTGGCGGATGCCTCCAAGCGCACCGGCGTGCTCGTCGTGACGCACAGCGACCGGCTCACGCAGGGGCTCATGGAGGCTGGGGCCGAGGTCGTGATCGCAGAGCGCGTCGCGGGCGCGACCCGGATCCGAGCCGCCTGACGCCGCATCTGGTCAGCGCAGGGTAGCGCCCTGGTGCGCGGCGACGACCGCGTCGATGCACGCCTGGCGTGCGGCGCCGACCTCGCCGTCGGTGAGCGTGCGTTCGGTCGAGGAGAAGCGCAGCGCGTAGGCGAGACTCCGGACGCCGGCTTCCATGCCCGCGCCGCGATACACGTCGAACAAGTGCAGCGCCGCGAGCAGCGGCCCCGCCGCGCTGCGAACCGACGCCTCGATCAGTGCGGCGGGGACCGCATCGGGGACGGCGAACGCCAGGTCGATGTCAGCGGACGGGAAGCGAGAGATGTCGGGGGCGACGTCGTCACGGCGCGGCGCGGCGAGGATCCGGTCGAGGTCGACCTCGAGCACGGCGACCCGGCCGGCGATGCCCCACGCCGCGACGACGTCGGGGTCGACCTCGCCCACGAGCCCGAGGCGAGAGCCGTCCCCGGAGAGGACGTGTGCGAGCCGCGTCGGATGCAAGCCCCGCTCGACGATCGGTCCGTCGGCGAGCGCTCGCACGACGCGCTCCGGTTCGGACGGCGCCTCGAGGTGCGCGCCGTCCAGTCGAAGCGCCGCCGCGAGCGTGGACCACACCGCCACCGCAGCGGACGCGTCGGTGCCGCCACCGGCGAGGAGAACGGTGAGAACCTCGGCCTCGTCGGGCAACGCTGCTTCCGACGGGCTGTGCCGCGCCGGCTTGGTTGGCTTCGTCGTTGGCGTGAACGTGTGACCCACCTCGAAGAGGCGGACGACGTCGGCCCGACGGTCGAGGTTGAAGCCGATGGCCTTGAGGAGGCCGGGGCGCAGCGAGCGACGAAGGACCGACTCCTCCTTGGCCATGGGGTCGGTGGCGACGATGACGCTGCCGGGCGTCTCGTCGAGACCGGCGCGGTCGTGGTCGCCAGGCCCGATCAGCAGCCCGCCCTGCGCCTCGGTGCACCCGAGCCCGCACAGCACCTCGCGCACGAGGCGCCGCTGACGCTGACGGTCGGAGAGCGCTCCGGTGAGCGGCGAGCGGGGCATCGTCCGCGGGATGGACGCATAGCCGTGGTGACGCGCCACCTCCTCGATGAGGTCGGCCTCGAGGTCGCAGTCGAGACGGAAGCTCGGCGGCGTGACGGTCGCCGTCTGTGCGTCGACGCGGTCGATGGTGTGACCGATCGGCCTCAGCAGCGCGTCGATGCGAGGGGCGTCGAGGTCGGTGCCAAGCAGCGCATTGACAGCCGACGTGCGCAGCGTGATCGGCCGCCGGACCGGGATGTCAGCGGGTGATTCGGTGACCGACCAGGCGACGAGGGTGGCCCCGGCGATCTCGGCGGCGAGCTCGATGAAACGTGCGGCGGCGCCCTCAATGCCGAGGGGGTCGACCCCCCGCTCGAACCGTCGGGAGGCTTCGGACCGAAGTCCCAGCCGCTTCGAGGTCTTGGCGATCGTGAGGCGGTCGAAGTGGGCGGCTTCCAGCAGCACCCGTGTCGTGCCCTCATGTACCTCGCTGGTGGCACCGCCCATGATGCCGGCGATCCCGACGGGCGTGCCGACGGCGTCGCAGATGAGGACGTCGGGCGCACGTCCGTCGCCGACGATGCGCTCGGCATCGTCGAGCGTCGTGATCGTCTCGCCCGCCATGGCGAGGCGGACCGAAAGCCCGCCGCCCGGCAGGCGGTCGAGGTCGTATGGATGCGTCGGCTGGCCGAGCTCAAGCATCACGTAGTTGGAGATGTCGACCAGGTTGGAGATCGGGCGCATCCCGGCGGCGAGCAGGCGCTTGGCCATCCAGTCGGGCGACGGCCCGATGCGGCAACCATCGAGGATGGCAACGCCCACCCTGGGGGCCAGCGCGAGCGCGTCGTCGCTGACGACGGCAGGCGCGGCGGCCGGCGGAGCATCGAGCAGGGCGCGGATGGCCACGCCGTCGGCGGACGTGGCGCTCGGTGGGGCAAAGGGCAGGCCAAGACGAGCGGCCGCGTCGCGGGCGACCCCGACGACGCAGTTGGCGTCGGGGCGATTGGTCTCGATGGCGAGGTCGAACACGTCATCGCGCTCGATGCCCATCGCCGTCGCGAACGCGTCGCCGGGGTCGCCGACGCCGTCGGGGAGAACAAGGATTCCTGCGCCCTCGCCGGAGAGCGCGAGCTCGCGCTCCGAGCAGATCATGCCGTTCGACACGATGCCCATCACCTTGCGCTTCGCGATCTCGAAGCGGCCCGGCAGCGTGGCCCCGACGACTGCGACGGGTACCAGCTGGCCTGCCTCGACGTTCGGCGCGCCGCACACGATCTCAACGTCGCGGCCGTGCACGGGGCCAAGGTCGACCCTCGTTCGTCGCACGCGTGCGCCCGCGATCGCGCTGACCTCGAGCACCCGACCGACGACGACGCCGCCGAGGCCATCACCGACCGCTTCGATCCCCTCGACCACCATGCCGAGCTCGTCGAACACCGTGCCGAGCTCGACGGCGGAGAGCGTGAACGGCGCGAAGTCGCGCAACCAGGAGTGCGGTACGAGCATGGCGGGCGCAGGCTACCGGCCGGCGCCGTCGACCTCAGCGAGTTCCACCACGGTCTGAGCCTGTGTCCTGCTCACCGGAGCCGGCATCGGGGAACAGCGACGCAACCTCGACGGAAACGCCCGGCACCGCGGCGGACGAAGCAATCTCGCCCGACCGCACCATTCGGTGAGACCGGTAGACACCCGTCGCTGGATCGGGCTCCGTGCAGGGCCGATGCTACCGCGGCATCCACGGTCTCAGAGGGCGCAGAGGAAGCGGAGATCGTTGTCGAGGAGGACCCGCATGTCGGGGATCGTGTGGAAGATCTGGGCGAGGCGATCGATGCCGAAGCCGAAGGCGAAGCCGCTGTAGCGCTCTGGGTCGATGCCGCAATGGCGGAAGACGTTGGGGTGCACCATCCCGCAGCCGCCGAGCTCGACCCAGCCGACGCCCGAGCAGGTGCGACACTTCGCGTCGTCGGTCTCGCCGGTGCCGGTGCAGATCGGGCAGGTGATCTCGAATTCTGCTGAGGGCTCGGTGAAGGGGAAGCTGGCCGGCCGCAGCCGCGAGGCCGCACCCTGACCGAACAGGGCCGTGACGAACGCCTCGATGGTGCCGGCGAGGTCCGCGAAGGTGATGCCCTCGTCGACCACGAGGCCCTCGATCTGGGTGAAGCTGGGCAGGTGGCGGGCATCTGGTGTGTCCTTGCGGTACACCCGACCGGGCATGATGGCGTAGATGGGCAGCCGGTCGTTGGCGACCGCTTCGATCATCAACCGCACCTGCACGGGGCTCGTGTGCGTGCGGATGAGGATGGTGCCCTCCTCCGCGCCTGGCACGTCGAGGAAGAGCGAGTCGAAGCCGTCGCGTGCCGGGTGGCCCGCCGGGATGTTGAGCGCCTCGAAGTTGTGCCAGTCGGTCTCGACCTCTGGCCCCTCGGCGACGGTGTATCCCATCCCGACGAAGATGTCCTCGAGCCGATCTCGCATGACGGTGGTCGGCTGCAGGCGGCCGCGCGTCGGCGCGGCGATGACCTCGGTGAGGTCGAGACGGTCTGCTGCGAGCATGGCGATCCGAGCGCCGGCGGCGAGGCCCACGCGGCGGGCGTCGACCGCGGCTTCGAGCGACGTCCGGGCCTCGTTGATGGTGGCTCCTGCACGCTTGCGAGCCTCAGGGTCCATCGAACCAAGGAGGCGGTTGAGGCCGGCAACCTTGCCCTTCTTGCCGACGAACGCAGCCTCTGCGGCCTTCAGCGCGTCGAGGTCGTCGGCGGCAGCGATCGCCGCCCTGGCTTCGCCGACGACGGCTTGTGTTGCCCCGTCGATGTCGACGGGCCCTGCGGACGTGACGGAAGCGCTCACGACGGCAGCGTGTCCTCAAACTCGATGATCGGCAAGGTGAATCTGAACGTGGTGCCCTCGCCCAGCACCGACGACGCTGTCAGCCGGCCTCCGTGGGCCTCGACCAGGCCCCTGCTGATCCACAGTCCAAGCCCCGTTCCAGTGGGCTTGGACATGTCCCTTCGAAAGAACTTCGCAAACACCTTGGGCAGCTCGTCGGCAGGGATGCCCTCGCCGCGATCGATGACGGAGACGGCGACCTCGGTGGGCGACGTCGCCCCGACGATGCGCAACCCGAGCGGTGTGGCGTACTTGCACGCGTTCTCGACCAGGTTGGTCAGGACCTGCTCAAGCTTGTCGGGATCGGCATAGACCCTCGGGGCCTCGTCGAAGTTGACGGTCGCCGCCAGCTCTGGTTGACCCAGGCCGACCTTCTCCACGACGGTGTCGGCGAGCGCCTTCACGTCGACGAGCTGACGACGCAACACCAGGCGTCCCATCTCGAGACGGGAGATGTCGAGCAGTTCTGTGATGAGCCGGGTGACCCGGTCGGCATCATGGTTGACCTGGCCGAGCATCATCTTCTTCTGATCGTCCGTCAGCCGATCCCAGCGGTTGAGCAGCAGACTGGTGTAGCCCTTCACCGACGTGAGCGGCGAGCGCAGCTCGTGGCTGACAGTGCTGACGATCTCAATGCCAGAGGCGGCCTCGCGTGCTCGCCGAGGGGCGGGGCGCATGACCAGCAGCGCGCCGGCGAACGCGCCGTCCTCGGCACGGAGATACGTGCCAGCAACGTTGACCCGGAGCTCACCCACCGCGCCGTTGATGGTCAGATCCTGCGGCGTGATGCGCTGAGCACCCGGGAGGCCAGACGAGCGGTGCCAGCCCTTCGCCCACACGTGCCGCCCACTCCGATCACGCGGGTCGAGGAGGGCGCCGGCATCGCCGCCTGGCACGACGCTGGCCCCGAGCAGCGTCGTTGCGGCTGCGTTCACGCTGACGATGACGAGGTGCGCGTCGACGTGCACGACGGCATCCGGCAGCAGGTCGTACTCGGTCACTGGGCGACAGCCTCGCAGACCGCGCGCTGGCGATGCGCCTCAAAGGCGATGACCGCTGCAGCCATGCCAACGTTGAGGGACTCTGATCTGCCTTCGTGCGGGATGGTGACGAAACCGTCAAGCAGGTCATCGAGGTCGGCGGGGAGGCCAGACGC
The DNA here is from genome assembly GCA_043739605.1 of Acidimicrobiales bacterium. Classification (GTDB taxonomy): domain Bacteria; phylum Actinomycetota; class Acidimicrobiia; order Acidimicrobiales; family JAUJNH01; genus JAYUDU01. The sequence goes on from JAYUDU010000424.1 coordinate 17,025, forward strand.
CTCGTTGCCGAGCACGACTGCGACGGGCCCGACGAGGTGTGATTCTGTGTGGGCCGCCCCCCGATGCGAGGAGGTGCCGAGGCGGCGAACGCCGCGCGCCCCGAGGGTGGTGAGGACCTCCGCCGGCGCCGCGCCGAGCACCAGGGGGACGTGAAACACCGCGCCGGCCGACGCCCTCACGGCTTTGGCGTTTGAGGGATCGACCGACCCTTCGCACACGATGACACCAGCCGCGCCGGACGCCTCGGCGGACCGAAGCACGGTGCCGAGGTTGCCCGGATCCCTGATGTCTGCGCACACGAGCACGAGGCGATCGAACACGAGCGATGCGAGCGGCACATCGACGGCACCGACGATGCCGAGGATCGGCTGGGGCGTCGCGGTGTCAGCGACGCGACCGAGCACACCCGGCGCAAGGTCGAAGACCCGGCCCCCGGCGGCGAGGATGTCGGCCGCGAGCGCCTCCTCAGCCGGGCCAGCCGCCGCCGCGTCGATGTACACCGCCTCGATGTGCGCACCCGAGGCGAGCGCCTCGCCAAGCACCTTGACACCCTCTGCGACAAACGCTCGCTCCTCGCGACGCGAGCTGCGGCGCCCAATGAGGCGCCGCAGTCGTTGGACCTTCGCATGCGAGATCTGGAGGGGCGGGATGGTTGCGCGCTCCTCTGCCCGACGCCGGTGCGGCCTAGGCCGCTGCGGTCGCGGCGACCTCGCACAGCTTGGCGAACGCCGCATCGTCGCGAACCGCGAGGTCTGCAAGGTGTTTGCGATCGAGCTCGACGCCTGCGGACTTGAGGCCGGCGATGAGCTTGCTGTAGGTGGTGCCGTGGATGCGCGCAGCCGCATTGATGCGCTGGATCCACAGGGCCCGGAAGTCGCCCTTGCGAGCACGGCGGTCGCGGAATGCGTACGCGCCTGCGTGGAGCACGGCCTCGTTTGCGGAGCGGAAGCTCCGGGAGCGGTTGCCGTAGTAGCCCTGTGCTGCTTCGAGGACGGCCTTGTGGTGCTTGCGGGTGCCCGGACTTGCCTTGACGCGTGCCATGGGAGGGCTCCTTCCTTCTGTCGATTCGGATGCTCGGTGCGGGGGCGCTGTCAGACGATGCGTCTGACGGCCGAGCTGAGATGGTTCAGGCGGTCGGTCGAGCCGACCAGGACCAGGTCAGCGGACCTGGAGGTGGGCTAGAGACCGAGAAGACGCTTGGTGGTCTTGAGGTCGCCCTTGGAGATCTCGCCGGGCGAGTGGAGGCGACGCATCCGCCGCGATGACTTCTTCTCCAGCATGTGGTTGGTGAACGCCTTGCGCCGACGGAGCTTGCCGGTGCCGGTGATCTTGATGCGCTTCTTGGCGCCGCTATCGGTCTTCATCTTGGACACGGGAGGAGTGCCTTTCTCTTTCAGGGGGTGAGCGAGTCGGCGACGGGTTCAATCGCCTCCGGGAGAATGGACGCGGCGTCGTCGACGCTGTCAGGAGCGGAGTCCGCCTCGGTTGCGGTTGCCGCGGCGGCCTCTGTGGCTGCGGCCTCGGTGGCTGCGGCTGCCTCGGTGGCTGCGGCCTCCGTGGCGATCACCGCGGCGGCCGCTTCGGCGATCTCGGCCTCAAGAACCTTGGCCGCCTCGGCGTCGGCCTTGGCCTTGGCCGCCTGCTTCTGCTTGTCCGGCGCGAGCACCATGATCATGTTGCGGCCGTCACGCTTGGGTGCAGCTTCGACCTTGCCGATCTCACCGACGGTGAGGGCGACACGATCCAGAATCTTCATGCCGAGCTCTGGGTGGTCGTTCTCGCGACCGCGGAACATGATCGTGATCTTGACCTTGTGGCCCTCGCCAAGGAACTTGCCGACCTGACGGGTCTTGGTGTCGAAGTCTCCCGGGCCGATCTTGACCCGGTACTTCATCTCCTTGATCGTGGTGGTCGTCGCCTTGCGTCGCGACTCCTTGGCCCGCTGCGCCAGGTCATACTTGAACCTGGAGAAGTCCATGATCTTGCAGACGGGCGGGTTCGCCTCCGACGCGACCTCGACGAGATCGAGGTCCTGGTTGGCGGCGAGGCGGAGGGCGTCGGGCAGCGACTTGATGCCAAGCTGCGTGCCGTCGGCGTCGACGAGCCGAACCTCACGAGACCGAATGCGGTCGTTGATTCGGTGCTCGGGCTGGGCAGAACTGATGGTGAGTCTCCTCGGGAGGGGCTGTAGACGTGCGCTTGGGTGCCAGGATCGGCAGCGGAAGCGGCGCTCAAGCCCCGGTCACGACCGAGGAGGAGAACCTCCATGTTGACCTTGCGCACGGTCGCTGCAGCGCAGCAGTGGTGGCAAGGTGGGGGCACTGCCCCGCTTCCGTTTCGTTTGTGGGGCCGTAGGGTACACGCGTGAGCAGTCTGTGGACACCTGACGGAGAACGGCCCATCCCGAGCACGCCTGAGCAGGAGGACGATGACGACCTCGCCGCCGCCCAGTACCTGGCGGAGCTGCAGAACACGCCCGCCGCTCCGATCATCGGCAATCACGCCATCCAGTTGTTCGAGTTGGCCCGGGTGTACCTGACGGCGCAGCCGGCGCGACTCGATGACGCGCAGCTGACCATCGACGCCATGGCGGCCATCGTCGAAGGCGTTGGCGGACGGCTCGGCGAGGACGAGGACGTGCTGAAGGATGGGCTCGCCCAGATGCGTATGGCGTTCGTGCAGATCAAGGGTGCGCTCACCGCGACGGCCGTTGCAGCCGCCGCCGGCGACGAGCCAGAGGACTGAGCGTGATCGACGGGCCGTCCCGGTATCGAGCTGGCGTCGTCGTGTCGTACGACGCCCACCGCGGCGACGGCTTCGTTGCCGTAGAGGGCAGCGACGTGTGGTTCCATTGCACCCAGATCGCCGACGGCACCCGCCACATCGAGCCGGGAACCCCAGTCACTCTCGACCTCGTCCCCGGCCTCATGGGCCGCCTCGAGGCGCGGGCAGTGCGGCGCAGCCTCTGAGTCCCGTCGGCGCAAGATCCTCGCGGGGCTCATGCGAGCCTGGCGCGAAGACGAAAGACGCTACGAGGGCGGCGGCGGCGGCACGCGCGCCTGTCGGCCCGCTGACGTCCGTGCGGGGACGCAACCGCCGGCCTCTGGCGCCGCTGTGACCCGCCCCGCGGGTCACAGCGGTACCAGAACATCACCCGAGTGACCTGGACCGACCGCCAAGTTCTCGCGAAGCCTGTGCGACGGCGCAGCGGACCAAAGCGAGCACCGCGAGCGGAGGCCCCCGGCGGCCCGAGCGTCAGCGAGGAGCAGCCAGCCGACAGAAACTCAGTGGACGATCTTGGACAGCGGTAGCTCGATGAGATCCGTGGCGCCGGCGTCCTTCAACGCAGGGATGAGGACGTTGATGCCGTCCTTGTCGACGACGGTCTCAACGGCGTAACCGCCGTTCCCGAAGAGCTTGGCGACGGTCGGCGACTTCATCGCGGGCAACGCCGCCACAACGGCAGCGAGGTCGGCTTCGGACACGTTCAACTTCAACAGCACCTTGCCGCGTGCTTCGAGAACGCCCTGCAGCAACGTCTGCAGCTGGCCCATCGCGTGGCGCTTGGTGGGGTCCGCCGCACTCACAGGGTTGGCGATCAGCTCGGTGTAGCTGGTCAGGATCGTGTCGATGATGCGGAGGCCAGCGGCCCGCAGTGCAGACCCGGTCTCGGTGATGTCGACGACGGCATCGACGAACTCCGGCGCCTTGGCCTCAGTCGCGCCATACGACAGCTCGACGTCAGCACGGATGCCGAGGCGCTCGAAGTGGCGGCGCGTAAGCTCCGGGTACTCAGTCGAGACCTTCACCCCCTGCGGCAGGTCGGCGCCCGAATGCCACGGCGCGGCCGCGGGTACGGCAAGCACGATCCGCACGGGGTTGCGCGTGGCCTTGGAGTACTGCAGCTCACCCAAGCTGACAACCTCGCTGTTCGTCTCCTCGACCCAGTCGCGGCCGGTGATGCCAAGGTCGAAGTCGCCGCGGGCCACGTAGCGCGGGATCTCCTGGGGCCGCAGCACCCACACCTCGGCCACGCGAGGATCGGCGATGGTGGCCTTGTACGCGACATCGCTCGACCGCCGCACCGGAAGGTCGGCCGCTTCGAACAGGTCGAGAGTGGCTCGCTCCAACGAACCCTTGGGCAGAACGAGGCGCAGCACGGCGGGCGAACCTACCGGCCTGGCAGCAGCCGGGGCCAAGCACTGGGTGGTGACTCAGGCGCGGATGGCGCCGACCACCTTGGCCGTAGCGAGCGCAGCTTCGACGGCCTCCCTGCCCTTGTCCTCCTTGGAGCCTGGCAAGCCGGACCGCGCCAGCGCCTGCTCCTCGGTGTCACAGGTCAGCACGCCGAACCCGACCGGCACACCGGTGTCGAGGCTGACTCGCAGGCACCCGTCGGTGGCGGCATTGCAGACATAGTCGAAGTGCGGTGTGCCGCCCCGGATGACGACGCCGAGGGCAACGACCGCGTCGTTGCCTGCTTCGGCGAGCACCTTCGCCACGAGCGGGAGCTCAAACGCGCCGGGCGCGCGAACGATGGTGATGTCCTCGCTACGCACGCCCACGGCGGCGAGCGCACGCTGCGCTCCCGCCAGGAGTGCGTCGGCGATCGTGGTGTGCCAGGTGGCCACGACGACGCCGACGCGGAGGCCCGCCCCGTCGAGGTCGGCGGCGAGGCCGGGCGCCCCGTCGCCGCTCATGCGTCGCCCTCTTCGCTGGCGGTCGCCGGGGCGTCCTCGCCACAAGACCCGTCCGAGGCGTGGTTGGCGCCGTCGAGCCCGTCGATCAGGTGACCCATGCGGTCGGCCTTGGTGCGCAGGTACGCGATGTTCTCGGGATTCGGCGTCGAGCGCAGGCTGATGCGGTCGACGACCTTCAGCCCGTAGCCCTCCAGGCCGCCGCGCTTGGCCGGGTTGTTCGTCATCAGCCGCATGGTCGTGATGCCGAGGTCGTGCAGTATCTGGGCACCGATGCCGTACTCGCGGCTGTCGACCGGCAGGCCGAGCGCCTCGTTCGCCTCGATGGTGTCCATGCCCTGGTCCTGGAGGCCGTAGGCGGCAAGCTTGTGGGCGATGCCGATGCCGCGCCCCTCGTGGCCGCGCAGGTATACGACCACTCCCCTGCCCTCGTCGGCGACGAGCTGCATGGCCCCGTGCAGCTGCTCGCCGCAGTCGCAGCGCCGACTGCCGAAGATGTCGCCGGTGAGGCACTCGGAGTGCACGCGGACGAGGACGTCCTGTTCGCCGGTGACGTCGCCCTTCACGAACGCGAGGTGCGTCTCGCCGTCGATGATGCTCTTGAACGGGATGAACGTGAAGTCGCCCCACTGCGTCGGGATGCGTGCCTCGGCCTGGCGCGTGACCAGCTTCTCGGTCTGGCGGCGGTGGCGGATCAGGTCCGCGATCGAGATGAGGAGCAGGCCGTGCTGCGCCGCGAACAGCTCGAGGTCGGGCAGCCGCTGCATCTCAGAGCCGTCCTCGGTGACGAGCTCGCACAGCACGCCGGCCGGAAACAGACCGGCCATGCGGGCAAGGTCGACGGCCGCTTCGGTGTGGCCGGCGCGGTTGAGCACGCCGCCGGCACGGGCGATGAGCGGTGCGATGTGGCCGGGGCGGGCAAGGTCGCCAGGACGGGTGCGGGGGTCGACGAGGCTCTGGATGGTCGCAGATCGGTCGGATGCCGAGATGCCCGTGCTGGTGCCGTGGCGGTAGTCGATGGTGATGGTGAACGCGGTGCGCATCGACTCTGTGTTGACCGGCACCATCAACGGAAGGTTGAGCTCGTCTGCTCTCGCCGCCTCGATGGGCGCGCAGATGA
>JAYUDU010000425.1:0-3858 GCA_043739605.1 Acidimicrobiales bacterium
GCGGTCGCGACCACGACGACCGCGGTCGCGACCACGACGAGTCTGAACCCGACAACCACCACGACCGCCGCATCGACGACCACAACCATTGCCCGAACGACCACGACCACCACCGCCGCGGCCACCTCAACAACCACCCGGCCAACGACGACCCAGCCGCCGACCACCCAGCCGCCGACGACCACGACAGCGGCAACCGTGGTGACGACGACGACTCGACTCACGACGACGACCAGCCCGGCGACCACCACCAGTGCAGCGACGACGACGACCACGGCGACTGCGGCAGCGCCTCAGGAGAGCGCTGACCCGGCGACCGAGTACCGGTTCCTCGCCACCGACAGCGCCGGCTACCCCGCTCGCTTCGACCCCTGCACGACGATCACCTACCGGTTGCGAGAAGGAGACCTCGCACCGGCGACGGCGGTGGCTGACGCCCAAGCGATCTTGAACACGGTTGCCAACCGCACCGGCTTGACGTTCTCATACGTCGGCTCGACGGAGTACATCCCCTTCGGCGGCCCCCAAGGCACCGGAACCGGCACCCCGCCGTCCGACGCGATGATGGTCATCGCCTGGGCACACGCCAGCGAGGCGAGCCAGCTCAACGGCAACGTCGTCGGTCTCGGCGGCTTTTCGTACACGACTGGCGGCGACGGCCGGCCGGTCACCACGTTCGGCGCACTCACCCTCGACGTCGACGACTACGCGGCACTGCAGCCGGGATGGTCGAGCTCGCTCAGCCGCCAGGGCGTCTTCGGTCACGAGCTCGGCCACGTCGTCGGGCTCGCTCACACCCAGAGCAGCCTGCAGACGATGTACGCGTACGCAACCTCGACTGGCCCCTCCGGCTACGCCGCTGGCGACATCGCCGGGCTGCGCGTGATGGGCCAGCGGCCCTGTCTCGCTCGGGCCGCCGCCAGGGCTGCGGTCGCCAGCGACCCCGCCGGCATGACCCGGGAGCCGTTCGGCTCCGCCGGAACCCCGGAGCCGACCGAGGCCTCGAGTTCGCCCGCCCCAACATCCCCTGCGCCAGGCGTCGGCGCCCTGTTCGCCAGCGGGACGTGCCTCGCCCGCCGCTCCGAGGACGACCTCGCACGATTCGGGGGCTGAGCCGGCCGGCGACCTGGCCTCCCGCCCCCAAACGTTGGGACCGTGAAGTCAGGCGAGTCGCGCGATCCAGCCCAGGAGGATGGCGATTGCCCTCGGGTCGTGGCGTAGGTCGTGGCCAGCACCCGCGAGCAGGCGAAGCTCTGGCTCCGCACCGCCCGCATGCGCAGCGTCGGCCAACGCCCGTGCGTCGATCGCTGGAGTCGTCTCGTCATCGACACCATGGACGATGAGCGCTGGCCGATCACCAAGTCGCGCGATGAGGTCGATCGGCCGCATGCCGGCCAGCTCGCGTGCCCACGCCCCGAGGTCGGCCGGGAACCCGGGAGTGCGGACGACGCCGAGGCTCCGACAGTGCTCCAGCATGCGGCGAGGATCCGACGCCCACTCGTCGAGATCCGCCGGACAGCCAAGTGCCCCAACACCGCCGATCTCCCCGTCGCTCGCGGCCACAAAGAACGCGACGGCAGCGCCGATGCCGAAACCAACGACGAACACCTGGCCCACCGTCGGGTCGGCGCGCAGGTGCTCGACGCCGGCGCGAACGTCGGCGAGCCATCCCGCCGCCGAAGCATCGCCCTCGCTGTCACCGCACCCTCGGAACGCAATGGCGAGCGCGACGCAACCGGTGTCATGCGCGATGCGCTCTGCCAGCTCGGGAAACGTGAGGAACGCGAAGCGAGCGCCGCGCTCTGCAGTGGGAAACGCGTGAGCGACGATGATGCCCGGTCGCAGGCCTGCTGCCGCGGTCGGCACGGGTTCGCCGCGGTGCGCCTGGATGCGTAGCCCGTCGACCTCAAGGATGACGGCGGCGCCCGTGTCGTGACCGTCGCGGTTCGCATCCCCGGACGAGCGCTCCGGGGATGCGGAGGCGGCCGCAACGTCCGTCAAGGCGCGGTGAGCTCTGCCGCGAGGCGACCCCGCTGTGTTCTGGTCAACTTGTACCCGCGGTTGCGCGCCTCTGCCAAGGTGTCCGGGCCGAAGCATGCGCCCTGCCCGCTTGCCATCAACTCGTCGACGATGGCCTGGTCAAGGTCTGCGTCGTCCATGTCGTAGACGACCTGGGTCCGCTTGTCGCCGACGAAGCGACTGTGCTCGAAGCGGATCGGGCGTTCGGCCATGTCGCGCACGCTAGGGCGCACGCTCCTTCACTCGCCACGAACGCCCCCCCGGACCCCTGAGTCGTCGTCGGCGGACAGGTCCAGGCCGCGGTGACGTTGGCGCCCGAGCTCCCGGCCCTCCACGGCGGTCAGGTCGCCGGCGGGGCGACGTCGTCAGTCTCGTCCGCAGCCGGCCCGACTGCCGCGATGGCTGTCAGGTAGGCCATCTGCGCCTCGACGACTGCCTGGACGTCATGTGGGGTCGCTTCCAGCCCGCGTTCGAGGGCGGCGTCGATTACGGCCGTCACCAGATCGCGCTCGGAGATGACGACCTCGGCGTCGATGCGCTCGCCGGTGGTCGCACCGGCGAGGCCAACGGCCCCAAATCGTTCGAGGCCCAGCTCCAGGAGAACACGCACATCTTCGTACGAGAGCTCGGCTGTCACGTCGTCTGGCAGTCTGTCGGCGACCCACACGACGGCCTCGTCGACATCGAAGACCGTCCGGGGCGGCAATGTGTCAAGGCGCCGCGCCTCCCGTCCGATGGCGCCGGCGGCGACGGCCAACACCAACGCCACCACGATCGCGCCGATCAGCACCGCTGCCATGACCCGAACCTAGATGGATTGGGTGCTGCACCTACAAGAGCCGCCAGGCGCGACCCCGTCCCGATCTCTGACCGCGTACCCGGACGCGACCGAGCCCCCAGCGATTGCTGGGGGCTCGGTCGATTGTGCTTGCCTGCCGCCTCCGACGACCGCAGCCGACGGAGTGATCAGGGGTGCTCAGATGCCGAGGCGCTGGGCGAGGAGCTCGCGGTGGTAGGTCGGGTCGCCGAGGAACAGTTCGGAGGACTTGGCACGCTTGAAGTACAGGTGTGCTGGGTGCTCCCAGGTGAAGCCGATGCCACCGTGGATCTGGATGTTCTCGGCCGTGGCGTGGAAGTACGCGTCGGAGCAGTAGGCCTTGGCGAGCGAGGCGACGACGGGCAGCTCGTCGGAGTCCTCGGCGGCGGCCCAACCTGCGTAGTAAGCGGCGGACTTGGCCGACTCGACCTCGAGCAGCATGTCGGCACATTTGTGCTTGATGGCCTGGAACGAGCCGATCGGGCGGCCGAACTGGACGCGGTCCTTGGCGTACTGGACGGCCATCTCCAGGCACTTCTGGGCGCCACCGACCTGCTCGGCGGCCAGGGCCACGGCGGCGAGGTCGAGCGTCTTGGCGATGGTGGCCCAGCCGGCGCCCTCGGTGCCGACCAGCGTGGCGGGGGTGCCGTCGAACTCGAGGCGAGCCTGCTTGCGCGTCTGGTCCATGGTGGACAGGGCGGTCTTGGTGATGCCGGCGGCGTCGCCCTTGACGGCCAGGAGGCTGATGCCGTTGGCGGTCTTGGCCGCGACGAGGATGAGGTTGGCGGTGTGCCCGTCGAGCACGAACATCTTGTGACCGGTGAGGGTGTAGCCGTCGCCCGAGGCAGTGGCCTCGAGGGTGACGCCGGCCTCGTCCCAGCGACCGCTGTCCTCGGTGAGGGCGACGGTGGCGATGGTCTCGCCCGAAGCGATGCCCGGGAGGAACTCCTTCTTGGCGGCGTCGTCGCCGGAGACGAGCAGCGCATTGGCGGCGAGGGCCACGGTGGAGAAGAACGGGGCGC
>JAYUDU010000426.1:0-3856 GCA_043739605.1 Acidimicrobiales bacterium
AGCGTGTCGGTCATCAGCGCGAACGTGAACAGCAGGATGTGACCGGCCATCAGGTTCGCGAAGAGACGGACGGCGAGCGAGAAGGGCCGCACGATGAAGGTCGAGAGCAGCTCGATCGGCGTCACGAGGATGTAGAGCGCGGTCGGCACGCCGGGCGGGAACAGGGCTTCTTTGAAGTACCCGGGTCCCTGCTTCACGATGCCGGTGACGATGAACAGGACCCAGGTGAGCAGCGAGAGGAACAGCGGAATGGCCATGCGGGCCGTCGCGGGCATCTGGAACACCGGGATGACCTCGGTGATGTTGCAGAACAGGATGAAGAAGAACACAGTGGTGAGGTATGGCAACCAGCCGGCGCCCTCGCCGTGCGGCATCGTCTGGTCGATGATGCCGGTCTTGATGAAGTCGACTCCGGCCTCGCAGATGTTCTGTACGCCCTTGGGGACCAGTGCCTGCTTGGACCCGCCAACCACGAACAGCGTGATCGTGCAGACCATCGACAGGATGCAGATGAGCCCGACCTTGTTGAGGGCGAACGCTCCGGAACCGACGATGGGTCGGAACTTCACGATCTCGTTGATCGTCGGGAAGACGAGTTCGGCGAGCAGCGTCACGAGGAGGCGCCTTTCTTCGAAGGGGAGGGCTTGAGGCCGGGGAAGGCCAGCGAGGTGGAGACGAAGCGGGCTTCCCACACGAGGAGGCCGAGGTGGGACAAGAGGAGGGCCATGCACATGGGCACGAGGCGCGCCCAGCTCAGGTCCTTCACCAGGAGGACAGCGACCGTGATGAGCGCCAACCGCATGATGTAGCCGCCGAGCGCAATGCCCATCAGCATGGCGATGGAGATGCGGGCGCCCCAGGCCAGCATCGCCGCGGAGGCGATGAAGTTGACGATGGCGAGGCCGAGCCCGAAGCCGGCAGACAGCCCGCCGGGAACGCCTCCGGCGAGCGCGCCGAGGACGACGACGATGGGCATGGCGGGCCACGTCCGGCGCAGCATGTCGCGCACGATCATCGGCTCGACGGCCGGGCCGAGGTCTCTGATGAGGAAGGTGTCGCTCATGACGCCCGCGCTGGGTCGAGGTTGTCAGCGATGAAGGCGTCGGTGTCGAAGCCGGCAAGGTCGTCGATGACAGGCGACGCGAGCGGTAGAGCGGGTGCGCCGGTGCGCTTCCACGGCGCCGTGGTCTCGATGACCGCCATGTCGTGGCCGTAGCCGTAGTACAGCTTGATTCCCTGGGCGGCGAGAGCCAGCAGCGCGAAGACCACGGTGACGACGGGCACGAGGCCGACGACACGGTCGATCAGATAGCCGATGCCGCCAGCGAACAACGGAACGAGGGCGATCTCGAACGACACCGACAGACTGCGACCGAAGCCGCGGTGCAGCGCGAGGCGCTCCGTCTGCTCCTGTGCTGCCGCGTGTCCCATGTGTCCGTCCGCCGTTCTCGGGCCCTCGCAGCGCCTCAGCTGAGGCGCTTGTGATCTGATGCACAAACTAGCCAGGGCGGCTCGTCTCTTGCAAACGAGCGGCAACATAGCGGAAACGCAGCGTCGGCGCCCGCGGCGTCAGGGCGACGCGGCGGCGCGGTCCTCGGGCTCTTGGGCCTCGATGCGCACGATGGGGACCTCGCCCGTCGCCTCGCGGATGAGCCGCTCCTCGACGTCGGCCTCTTTCGCCGCGGCCCGCACCTGAGGATGCAAGACCGTGAAGAGCCCCACACCAAGCGCAAGGATGCCAGGCAGCACCAACACGTTCAGCCGATCTCCCGGGCCAGCGAAGGTGGGCGCCACCACGACCAGGCCGAGCACTGCCGTCCACGCCCACAAGATGCGCACAGCTCGCGCGTGACCGTGACCGATGCGCTCGAGTCGGTAGTGGAGGTGTTCTCGATCCGCGATGTGGAAGGCCCTGCGCTGGATCACGCGCCTCGCGAACGACAGCGCCGTGTCGAGCAGCGGCACGCCGAGGATGACGAAGGGGATGAAGACCGGGGCGAAGAAGAAGAACGTCTGACCCGAGAAGTCATCCGCGGTGCGGCCGCCAACGACGAGGGTCGATGTGGCCAGCAGCAGGCCAAGCAGCATGGCGCCCGTGTCGCCCATGAAGATCTTGGCCGGGTGCACGTTGTGGGGCAGGAACCCGAGGCAGATGCCGACGACGATGGCGGCGAGCAGCGGACCGAGCGACTGCGACGACAACAGCCCCGCGTTGACCTGGCGGTTGCTGTAGACGAAGAAGCCGAGGCCGGCGATGGCGGCGATTCCCGCAGCCAGACCGTCGAGCCCATCAATGAGGTTGACCGCGTTCGACACGACGATGACCCACGCGACGGTGATGACGAACCCGTTGCCCTGATCGAGCACGAGCACGTCCCAGAACGGCACCCGGAAGTACAGCATCTGCACGCCCTGGCTGGCGAGGAGTGAGCCGGCCAGGACCTGTCCCGCCAACTTGGCCGGTGCGCTCATCTTGCGGACGTCGTCGATGAGGAAGGTGGCCACCATGGCGGTGGCCCCCAACACCACGCCAAGCACCTCACTTCCCTTGAAGATGCCGGCAAACCGTGGCAGCGAATGAGCAACGCCGAGGCCGGCGAGCAGCCCCACCCACATCGCCACTCCCCCCGCGGTTGGTGTTGGCGTGGCGTGCAGTCGCCGCTCGTCCGGAGCTACGACCAGCGAAGGTCGACGCCCAGCAAACCAGCGCCACACCCAGGTCGTCACCCAGGTGACGAATGCCGCCGCCCCGGCGACGACGGCGAACGAACGCACCTCTCAGAGGCCCGCGAGCTCGGGATAGGGCGTGAACTTGGAGCACAGCGCCACGACATCGTCGTGCACCGCCGCCACCCCTGCTGGGTCGTCCCTGAGGCGGAGCGCTCTGCCGAGCAGCGAGGCGATGACCGCCATGTCCGGTTCCTTCATGCCTGCCGTGGTCTGGGCCGCGGTGCCGAGACGCAGCCCGCTGGTGACGAACGCCGACCGGGGGTCGTTCGGGATGGTGTTCTTGTTGAGGGTGATGCCGGCCGCGTCCAGAACGTCTTGGGCGACCTTGCCCGTGAGGCCCTCGTCAAACGGGCGGAGGTCGATGAGCACAAGGTGGTTGTCGGTGCCGCCGGACACGAGGCGGAACCCCTCTGAGGCCAGGGCGGCTGCCAATGCCTGGGCGTTGGCCACGATCTGGTGGGCGTAGGTGGAGAACTCCGGCCGGAGCGCCTCGCCGAAGGCGACTGCCTTAGCGGCGATGACGTGCTCGAGCGGGCCTCCCTGGCTGCCGGGGAAGATGGCGGAGTCGATGGCCTTGGCGTGCTCCGCCTTGGTCAGGATGCATCCGCCGCGGGGGCCGCGCAGCGTCTTGTGGGTGGTGAACGTGACGACGTCAGCCAGCTCGACCGGGCTCGGGTGGGCCCCGCCTGCGATGAGGCCGGCGATGTGGGCGGCGTCGAACATGAGCAACGCCCCGGCCTCGTCCGCGATGTCACGGAAGATCTGGGGGTCGATGATGCGCGGGTAGGCGGTGGCGCCTGCGACGATCAGCTTCGGACGATGCTGCATGGCGAGGTCGCGAAGCTGGTCGTAGTCGATGCGCTCGTCGGACTCGGTGAGGCCGTACGAGACGAAGTTGTAGAACTTGCCCGACAGACTGACGGGCAGACCATGAGTGATGTGGCCGCCCTGGTCGAGGCGCAGGCCGAGGGCCGTGTCGCCCGGCTTGAGCAGGCCGAGGTACACCGCGGTGTTGGCGTTGGCTCCAGAGTGGGGCTGCACGTTGGCGTGGTCTGCGCCAAACAGCTGCTTGACGCGATCGATGGCCAGCTGCTCGATGCCATCGACGACCCGGTTGCCGCCGTAG
>JAYUDU010000427.1:0-9692 GCA_043739605.1 Acidimicrobiales bacterium
GGCGTGGAGTGCCCGATCGTCGTCGGCGGCATCATCCCCGAGGAAGACAGAGCCCTGCTCCAATCTGCCGGCGTCGCCCGCGTCTACACCCCGAAGGACTTCAAGTTCGCTCAGATCATGAGCGATCTGGCCGATTTGTCCGAAATGGCCCGCTCCAGCTGACCGACCCGCGATCGAGTCGCTCGACGCGCACGGCGCCCGAACGAGCACTGAACGTGCCTGCCGTGGCACGATCAGGGGATGCACCGCGGGGTGATCGTCGGGATGGGGGCGAGCGCGTTCGCGGTGGTGGGCGGGTTGGCGTCGATCGTCGAGGGCGGCTACCTCGCGGGCATCCTGGCCACCACGGGTGGGCTGGCCGCGGCCGCCGCCAGCTCGATCCTCGGCGGCGAGGCCCTCCGCGCCGAGCGGGCCGCGGATCTGGTGCGCGCCAGGGCACACGAGGCTGAGGCCCAGCTGGCCGCGGAACGAAGTGGGGCAAATACGGACGTCGCTGCGCCCCGCCCGATGGCGCCTGGCACACTGAACGACGTGGGCGTTGCTGCCGGCACTGGTGATCCCTCGGAAGCGCCTCACTCGTTGCTGGACGCGGCCACCGGCCTGCCCGACGCGCGCTTCTTTGCGCTCCACCTGGAGAGCCGGATCGCAGGCGCGAAGCGCCACCTATGGCCTGTGTCGGTGCTGCTCTTCGCCATCGCCGACGAGCTCGAACACGAAGGCGACGGCATCACGCCGCTCGCGGCGGCGAGCGGCGCGGCAGACGCACCGCTCGACCGCCTCCTCGCCACCGTCGATGACCCGTTCCTCTCCGCAGCCCAGGTCGTCCGCGACACCGTGCGCGACGCCGACTCCGCGTGCCGGCTGCCCGGCCAGGTCCTTGCGCTCGTCCTCGACGACACGCCAGAGGCCGGCGCGGTCTGGGTAGCTGAACGGGCGCAGATCGCCCTCGGCCGCATCGGCTTCGATCTGCGCCTCGTCAGCGTCGGCGTGGCGTGCTACCCCACACATGGCCTCACCGCCGCAGAGGTCGGGGACGCAGCGAACGATGCGTTAGCGGTCGCGAGGGCCACCGTGCCACCCGCCGCCATGGGCACCATCCAGGTGGCGGCGGTCCCTGTCGAGCCCTGACGGGCTCAAACCGCCCTCGATCCGTCGGGTTTCCACGGAGTTGTTCACAGGTTTGTCCCCGGCCTGTGGATTGAGCGCGTGAAGCGTCGGACGACCTGTGGAAAATTTCACGTTCGGCGCGCTCTCGAGCGCGGGCCGCGAGTGCATCGCCTCGGCGGGGCTGCCCTCGCTTGTGGCGCCGTGGGCTAGAAGGCGAAGCACCGATCCGCGAGCGACCCACTCGCGTAGAGCGGATAGAGGCCGCCCACCATTGCTCGGCATCCGTCGGACCATGCCAGCGCGGCGGGCGTCGAGATGCGGCGGTGCACCTGCAGCACACCACCTTCAAACACTCGATATTCGGCCCAGCTTCCCGGGAAGTCCTTGGTGCAACCCACCTCGACGATCGGCCGGTCGCCGAGCGCGCCAAACGTCCGGCGCCGGTTGCGGTGGGTGTGTCCGGCGAACCAGCCGAGGATGCGTTCGCGCCTCGCCAGGACCGCCACCAGCCCCTCACTGGCGGTGGGGGAGATGCCGAAGTAGCTGTCCGGTCTGGTGTTCGACGCAGGGTCCCACGGGTGGTGGTGACCCATCGCGATGACGTGCCTGTCTGCATCGGCGCTGACGGCCACCTCATCGAGCCAGTCGAGCTGGTCGTCGTCCAACGTTCCGCCGCTGCGGCCGGGGTCGACCGTGTCGAGCAGCGCGACGGTGCAACCCGCCAGCTCGATCCGCTGCTGGCCAGCGGCGTACGTCAGCCCGTGCATGGCGTCGTGGTTGCCCCGGACGTGGTGCATTCGGAGACCGAACACGCCGTACGCTGCGAGGAACGCCTCGTACTCCTCAAGCGAGCCGTTGCACGTGAGATCACCTTTGACGATGACGGCGTCAAGGCTGGCGGCCTGCATCTCGCCGATTGCGCCGGCGTTCATCGTCTCCGGGTACGGCCGATCACCGGGCCGTGCGATGAGCACCGGCCCCAGATCCGGGTACTCCTCGATCCGGCCGCACTCCAGTTCGCCGAAGTGCACGTCGTTGACAGTGCCGAAGCGGCAGAGCAGCTCGCCGCCTGGCCGAGCCAGGGTGCGAACGGTGCCAACGCCGCGCACCTCCACCTCGACATCCGGCCGCAGTCCATCGAGTACCTCAACGCGCCCGTCGGCGTGATGCAGCACGATCTCGTCGTCTGCGACCGTCCACACCTCGACCGCCGCACGAGGGGGAATCGACGGCAGATCGGCGAGGCTGGCCACACGATGAGGGTAGCGGGGCCTCCAAGATTGTCGCGAGGCGAGCGGGCGCCGGTAGCGTCGCAGTCGTGTCTGCCCGTCTGCGTCGCGCTGCTGCCCTCCTCCTCGCCCTCGCCGCGCTGGCCGGTCTTGGCGCTGGTTGCGGCGCCACTGCAGGCGACGGCCAGAACAATCCGCCCTCCACCACGCCGCGGGTGGGCTGAGTCCTCCTCAGGGCGAGGCGCTGAGGTCCGCCGACTCAGCCGACCAGCAGCCGCACGACCTCAGCGGTGCGCGTCGCTCAACTCTCCGGTCAGGTCCCATCAGGTCCCATCAGGCCGACGGGCGCACGCGTCGAGCCGAGACCGGCCGCGACCACCAGCGTCCCGAGAACCGCCAGCGTGCTGGATCGGACGTGACGTGATGTGGGGGCGCGGCCACCTGACGCGGCCACGCCACCTCGATGGCAGCCACGATGGCCGCAAGGACCTCGGGCGAGGGGTCACTCGTGGTGGATGACGTCGCGCTCACGGCCGCGAACCTACGCCGTCTGTCCACTCGGCAACGATTGGGCGGCCGGCCAAGCTCCGGCTCGCGACGGCTCCTCGGCTCGCGGCCAACGATCCTTCAGCCTGCGGCCGTAAATCGTGACGCGAGGTATGCCTCGACGTCGTCTGCCCGCAGCCGAAACGACTTCCCGATGCGCACGGCAGGCAGATCGCCCGCCTTGATCAGCCGGTAGACCGTCATCGTCGACACCCGCAGCCGGTCGGCGACCTCGGTCACGGTGACGAACCGCTCGGTTGTGTCCTTGCTCATTGGCCTCACTCCCTCTCCGCAGGAGCCACAACCTATGACGATGTCCCCTTCAGCCACAACCGCAACGCCTGCCCCGGGCCGCCGGTCACGTGGCTGGGCGCGGCTACCCCATGTCGTGGGCTCGCTGCGTGGCGGCATCCACTGCTGCGAGGAACGCCGCCCGCACGCCGCGATCTTCGAGGGCTCGCAGCCCTGCTGCGGTGGTTCCGCCCGGGGATGTGACCGTGGCCCGGAGCGCCTCGGGGCCGTCAGAACCCTCGGCCAGCAGCCGCGCCGAGCCGAGCAGGGTCTGGACGGTCAGGTTGGTCGCGATGTCACGAGGCAGGCCGACCAGCACTCCCGCCTCGATCAACGCCTCAGCGACGAGGAACACATACGCCGGCCCAGAACCAGACAGGCCGGTGACGGCGTCGAGGAGCTTCTCCGGCACCCGCTCGACGATGCCGACGGCGCCGAGCACCGCCTCCGCCCACGCCATGTCGGGCTCACCGGCCGAGGTGCCAGGAGCGATGGCGGACGCTCCGGCTCCGACGAGGGCAGGCGTGTTCGGCATGGCCCGCACGACAGGCGTACCGGCGGGCAGGTGCGCCTCGATGCTGGCCAGCCGCACACCGGCGGCGATCGAGAGCACCCTG
This sequence comes from Acidimicrobiales bacterium, assembly GCA_043739605.1. Classification (GTDB taxonomy): domain Bacteria; phylum Actinomycetota; class Acidimicrobiia; order Acidimicrobiales; family JAUJNH01; genus JAYUDU01. Next base: position 3,791 of record JAYUDU010000427.1, read on the forward strand.
ACGACGCCTGCCTCGCCCGCGGCCCGCGCCGCGCCTGCAAGGTCGTCCGGCTTGGTGGCCAACACGACGCCATCGGCGGCCACCGGCGAGCTCACCGCTCGCACACCGGGAAACAGCGCCGTCAGCGCGGCGCGGCGCGGCGCGCTGACCTCGACGATGGCGAGGTCGGCAGGTGCGACGAAGCCACGGCGGAGCAGCCCACCCACGAGCGCTTCGCCCATTCGTCCGCCGCCGATGAGCTGAAGGACCGCATCTGCCATGACTCGACCGTAGCGGGGGGAACAGAAACCGGCCCGAAGCCAGCGGATGCGCACTTCCCCGAACGCAACCACCGGGCTCCGGGCCGGCGGTTGGCACCCTAGGCGACCCTCATCCGGGGGTCAACGCGTACACAAAAGAATGTTCTTCAATGCGTTCGTTGGCGTGTGGCTACTTGAACTTCGAAGCGAACGCCAGGTGCAGCGCGGTGAGGAAGTACCGCTCCGACCACTCCCAGCACGAACCGAGGATGCGATCGAGCTCGGTTTCGTCGAGGTGATCGAGCGGCGTCTGACCCCGCAGATACAGGGCATCCTCGTCGCCAATGCAGAACGCCATGCCGTACAACCGTGCGTTGGCTCTGAGAAGGTACGCCATGACTTCTGCCTGGTTCTCCTCGGGGTGAGGGAGGAAGTAGGTCTCGTGGTGCAGCGTTCGCTCCCGCAGCCGGAGCCACACCGTGATGACCTTCTTATCGTCCCCGTGCATTCGGAGGTACCACAGCCGCTCGATCGGGTCGTCCTGCACGTCGTCCAGCGCCTCGAGCTCGTCCAACGCGTTCGCCGCCCAGGCGTCGATCAGCGAAGCGAACCGAGCCAGGTCGGTGTCATCGTGGCGCTCCGGCATGGTCGCAACGCTACCCACCCGCCGGGTTAGCTGCAGCTGACGAGGCCGCGCTCTGTGAGGCGCGTGACGACGGTGCGGAGGCGGGTGGCGGTGGTGGCCCAGGTGTACTCGGCCGCCATCTCCGCACCGGCAGCTCCGAGCTTGGTCGCCAACGTCGGCGTGTCGATGAGCTGGCCGACCCGCTCCGCGAACGCGGGGGCGTCGCGGCCCTCGACGAGGTAGCCGGTGACACCGTCCTCGACGATGGTCGTGAGCCCGCCGACTGCGGCTGCGACCACCGGCGTGCCGCATGCGGACGCTTCGAGTGCGACGAGACCGAAGCTCTCCGAACGAGATGGCACCAGCACGACGTCTGCGGCTCGGTAGAAGGTTGACAGCAGCTCGTGCGGCTGCGGTGGCAGCAAGTGCACCCGATGGGTCAGGCCGAACGCCCGCGCCAGGTTCCGCAGGCGCCGCTCCTCGGCCACGCCGTCGGGACCAGACGGGCCGCCCAGCAGCACAAGGTGGGCGTCAGGGTGGGTCTCGGAGAGGAGGCCAAGTGTGCGCACCGCCACATCGAACCCTTTGAGCGGCTGGATGCGGCCGACACCGAGGAGCAGGGGCACGCCGGGCGGGAGGCCAGCGGCCCGGCGGGCCTGATCGCGATCGCCTGGGCTGAAGAACGCGCGCTCAACGCCGAGCGGGACGATCTCGACCCGATCGGGGGCGGCGCCGTACAGCGCTTCCAGCTGCGCTGCCTCGACGGAACATGAGGCCAGCACCGCGTCCGAACAGCCGATGATCTCGGCCTCTGCTGCGGCACGAACATCTGCCTCGCCCTCCCAGGTGCCTGCGTCCGCCTTCACTCTCGCGAGGGTGTGGAACGTCGACAGCAGCGGAAGCCCGAGGTCGTGCTTGAGCGTGTGGCCGGCGAGACCGGACAGCCAGTAGTTGGCGTGGATTGCGTCGGCGGGGTCGCCGTCGGCGAGGTGGGCTCGAACGCCGCAGGTGAACGCATCAACGATCGACGGCAACTCGTCCTTGGGCATCGGTGCGCGGGGGCCTGCCGCGATGTGGTGCACTCGAAGGCCCGGCTCGACGTTGACGACTGGCGCAAGGTGGGGTGCATCGGCCCTGGTGTAGACGTCGCACGCCACCCCAGCCCGGGCCAACGACGACGTCAGCGCGCGCACGTAGACGTTCATGCCGCCGGCGTCGCCGGAGCCCGGTCGGGCGAGTGGGGAGGTGTGCAGCGAGAGCACGGCGAGACGTCGCATCGTCGATCGGTCAAAACCCTACCCGGGGTGTCAGGTATTCCCGCGACGCGCGATCAGTCGTCGTCGGCGGTCGTCGCGGCCGCCGCGGGCGCCGGCCTGACCTCGTTCTCGTGGCAGAACGACTCGTAGACCCTGATGAGGGCGACCTTCTGCTCTTCGCTGATGTGCGGGTCACGAAGGATGGCGCCGACGAGGTCGTCGGGGTCGCGCTCTTCAAGGATGCCGGCCCGGACGTACAGCGTCTCTGATTGGATCTTGAGGGCCCTGGCGATCTGCTGAAGGATCTCGGCGCTCGGTTTGCGCAGACCCCGCTCGATCTGGCTGAGGTAGGGGTTCGAGATGCCCGCAAGGTCCGACAGGCGGCGCAGCGAGAGTCGAGCGATGTTTCGCTGGTCTCTGATGTACTCCCCCAGGTCGCGCCACCGCTCCTCAAGGTCGGGAACGAAGTCGGGCACGCGCTCACCCTACCTCGCAGAATGCTTGCTCCTGGCAGCATCCCCCGCTCCCGCGACGATGGCTACTCGGGGCGGAGCCGGTCGGCAAGGGGTAAAAAGGTGGCGACGACGGCAGGGTCGAACTGGGTGCCAGCCATGCGGTCGAGCTCTGCGAGCGCCTTCGCGACGGGCATGGCGGCGCGGTACGGACGGTCCGTCGTCATGGCATCGAAGGCGTCGACCACAGAGAACACCCGCGCCGGCAGGGGGATGCCCTCGCCCTTGAGCCCGGCCGGGTAGCCGCTGCCGTCGTACATCTCGTGATGACAGCGGACGACCTCGGCCGCGACGGAGAGGAACGGGATCTTGTCGACCATCTGGTAGCCGATGACCGGATGGGTTCGCATGACCCGCCACTCTGCGGCGGTGAGCGGACCCGGCTTGTTGAGGATGCGCTCTGGGATGCCGATCTTGCCAGCGTCGTGCAGCAAGAAGCCGTACTGCGCCCCCGGATACTCCTCGTAGCGGCCAAGGGCCCGCATGAGGGCGACACCAAACACTCGGCATCGTTCGAGGTGCTGGCCGGTGGTGGCGTCCTTCGCCTCGACCATGAACGCGAGACTGCGGATCGTCTCGAGGTAGGCCGTCTCGAGGGTCGACAGGGCCTCCTCCAGCTCCTTCGCACGGGCTCGCTCGCGCTTCCACGCCTCGACTGAATCCTGCGCGAAGCGTCGAGCCTGCTCTTCGAGGAGGCTGGGCAGTTGCGCCATCGAGAGCGGCATCGGCGACGGCTGCGGGGCGTCAGCCATCGGCTGGCCCGCGTCGTCGGTGCTCGCCCCGCCGGTCATCGTCAGGCCGCGCCCTGTTCCGTGAGGAGGCGCTCGACGAGGTCGAGCAGCTCAATCGAGCCGAACGGCTTGGTCAGAAACTCGTCGGCGCCTGCGTCCTTGGCCCGTGCCTCGATGTCTGGGTCGTCGCGGGCGGTGAGCATCACGACCTTCACCAGCGAGTGATCGATCTGGCGGCACACCTCGATCCCGTCCATGCCCGGCATCATCACGTCGAGCACCACGACCGTTGGGGCCGGATTGCCGTCAGGACCCAGCGTGGCCACCGCGCGCAGCGCACTGGGTCCGTCGGGAACGTCGATGACCTCGAGATCGTCGGCCTCAAGCACGGTGCGCACGAGGCGGCGGATCATGTCGTCGTCGTCAACCACCAACACGACCCTGGCCCGACTCGGCGACTCTGCGAACCGTTTGCGCGCCGACATGTCCCTCTAGGCCCCGGTGCCATGGGCGAGCAGGCCGTCGACGGAGGCTTCGCCGTCTCGGTACCGGCGAACGATCTCCTCCTGGAGCGCGTCGATGCGCGAAAACAAGGCTCGCCTGCGGGTCGAGAGGTTTTGCTCGAACGCTTCGAGCCCTGCGGCCGCGGCGACGAGGTCGTCGTCGCCGAGGTTGTGGGGGTCGGAGAGCGCCGCGGGCGGGGCAGCCGCGTCAAGCGCGTCGAGGAGGGCCGGGTCGACGTCGTCAGGCGTCAGCTCTGCGGCGACGTGACCAGAGCCGGCGCTCGTGATGCGGTCGGCAAGGGCCTCGGTCAGCTCGGCGACGATGTCGCCACTCGCACCCCCCGAGACGCGTCTGGCCTGCTCGTGGCGCACGATGTCAAGGCGGCCCTGCGCAAGCCGGCGGACGTAGGAGACCTGGGTCTCGACGTCTTGACACCCCTGACGGCGCGCCCGCACCTCGTCAAGGGTCAACGCTGCGAGCCCCTCAAGCAGGGTCGCGTCGAACGGATCGAAGCCGGCCATGCCCGCACTGTAGGACCGCACGCGCCCTACGTCGCCGCAAAGGTCACCCAACGCGGTGGACGATCAGGACGATCCGCCCGACACGGGAGGAAGGATCGCCACCTCTGCCCCATCGTGCACGGCATCGGACGGATCCGCAGGCTCGCCATCAACCCAGATCGCGCACGTCGCCAGCTGCGCAGCGAAGTCGTCGCCAAACGCGGCGACCGCGGCGGCGAGCACCTCTGCGACCGTCGCCCCCGGCAGATCGACCGCCCTTGTCCCCGCGGCGATGCGCGCCTGGGCGAAGAGGACGACGCGCGGCATGCGCGGACCGTACCGCCCCGCCGCGACGCGTGGGTTGCCGTCGGCCGAGGCGAGCGACGCCTACGCTTCGCCGCCCGTGGGAGCTCGACTGCTGTTGGTTCGACACGGGCAATCGGAATGGAACGAAGCAGGCCGCTGGCAGGGCTGGGCCGACATCGACCTGACCGACATGGGCCGCGACCAGGCCAGACATGCCGCAGCCACCGTCGCAGCCATCCGACCCGATGCCGTCGTCTCCAGCGGAATGCGACGCGCGACCGAGACTGCGCAGCTGCTCGTCGACGGGCTCGGCCTGCCCGAGGTCGAGGTCGAGGCCGGCTTCAAGGAGTACGACGTCGGTGAGTGGTCCGGGTGCACCCGGGACGAGATCGCAGAGCGATGGCCGGGCATGCTCGAGCCCTTCGGGCGCGGCGAGCTGGGAGCAACACCCGGCGGCGAGAGTCGGGTGGCGTTCCTCGCTCGTCTCGAGGCGGCCGTGCACCGCACCGCCATCCTGCACGCGGGCCAGACCGTGCTGGTGGTCAGTCACGGTGGCGCCATCGGGTCGCTGACTCGACGGCTCGACCTCGACAAGGACCGGGGCGTCCGGATTGCAAACCTGATGGGCCGGTGGTTCATCGTCGACGACGTCGGCGCCATCTCGGTCGGCCCGGTCGTGCACCTGCTCGAGCAGACCGAGGAGACGGCCTCGCCCGACCTGTAGAGCCCTGCCCCAATGTCGTCACCGAGAAAGGCGACCTGCGAGCCAGGCAAGGGACGCAACGAATCGTTCGTCCTGGCCACCGTGACGACCACCGTGCAACTCGAAGCGGAGTCTGTCGTCACCCATGCCGGCGGCGCGCAGACCATCGACCAGCGCGATGGCGGCGAGGTCCGCGTGCACCTCGTCGCGTGTGCCGGCGTCGACCCATGCGGACCGCCACGACTCGATAGCCGGCGCGTTGGCCGGATCCCGCACCATACGGACGGGATCGTGCGCCAGCCACCGTGACCACACCGCGGCCCGCTGCTCGCCGGTTCGTACGTCGAAGGGCAACGCCACACCGCTGGGTTCGTCTGGGTCGGGCGAGAAGCACGCCGCCATGCACCACATGTTGAGCAGCGGAAAGTCTCCGTCCCGAGACAGCAGATCACGGCCCGATGCCGTGACCTCCTCCCAGAACGTCGCGTACGAGCCGCCGTGGTCGCGGGCAAGGGTGCGCACAACA
>JAYUDU010000428.1:0-3852 GCA_043739605.1 Acidimicrobiales bacterium
CCGTCGCTCGGCTCTGTCAAGAGCCGTCGGACCCGGTCGACTTCCCCCATACCGGGGCCGCCCGAGGTGGGACGTTCCATCGGCACCTCGGTTCCGAGCAGCGAGCCAAACGTCGTACGCACGCAGCCGCGGATCGCGGCCAGGTCATAGCCGCCCTCGAAGAAGAGCGCGAGCCGACCATCGCGGGGGGCGAACCCGGCGACCGTCGCCGCCATCGTTGCGTAGTCGCCGTTCGAGAGGGCGAGGTCAGCGAGCGGGTCGTCGCGATGGGCGTCGTAGCCAGCGGACACCAGCACCCACGTCGGGTCGAACCGCGCCGCGGCCGGGCCGACGATCTCGCCCAAGGCTCGGCACACCACGTCACCGGTCGCGCCGGCTGGCAGCGCGACGTTGATCGTGCCGTCCCGATCCTCGGTGCCGCCGCGCTCCTCTGCCCTTCCGGTTCCTGGGTACGCGCTCGCCTGATGAATGGAGGCGTACAGCACCCGTGAGTCGTTCCAGAAGGCCGCTTGGGTCCCGTTGCCGTGGTGGACATCCCAGTCGACGATGAGCACGCGCTCTCCCTGGGAGGCCAGCTTCGCAGCAGCGATGGCGACGTTGTTGAGCAGGCAGAAACCCATCGCTTGATCCGCGAGCGCGTGGTGGCCGGGAGGACGAACCGCAACGAACGCGACGTCGGCGAGACCGTTTTCGAGGGCGTCGATGGCGGCGATGCCTGCACCAGCGGCGCGCACCGCCGCGGTCCACGAACCGCGACGCGCGTAGGTGTCATCGTCGAGCTGTCCGCCGCCGCGTCGACAGAACGCCTCAAGGCTGCGCAGGTATTCTGGTGCGTGCACGCGGAGCAAGTCCTCTTCTGCCGCCTCGCGGACCCCGAGCCACAACACGTCTCGTTCGGCAGCCACATCTTCTATGCCGCACACGGCGGCCTCGACTCGCCCGGGGCGCTCTGGGTGGCCGTCCAGCGCATGGTCGGGCGCTCGCTCGGCGGCGACGGCGAGACGCCTCATCCGGTGCTGCCGCGAGGGTCCAGCACGGGCGCGGCCGGCACCGGCTTGTGATCAACGACTTCAGCGACCTCGAGCGCCACCGTCGACGACGGGGCCGCCTCAATCGAGAACGACAGGCGGATGACCCCGGCCTCAAAGGTGCGATGGACCGCGTATCCGGCGTGAGCGAAGACGCGGAGCATGTGGGTGTTGGTGGCCAACGTGTCGGCCAGGAACTGCGCGATGCCACGGTGGCGCGCCGCGACGGCGAGCCGTTCGAGCAGGACGGGCCCGAGACCGTGGTGTTGATGCTCGTCGTCAACCACGAACGCAACCTCGGCACTCCTCGAGCCGAGAACTCGGTCGTAGCGGGCGACTGCGACGAGCCGGTCATCGATGGTGGCCACCAGTGCGACCCGATCGACGAAGTCGACGTTGGTGAAGCGCAGGACCTCGGAAGCGGGCAGCGTCGGTCTCGCGCCGAAGAAGCGCATGTAGATGGTTTCAGGCGAGAGTCCGGCGTGGAACGCAACCAGTCGTGCATCGTCGTCAGGCCGGATGCCGCGGACGTGAGCCGGTGTGCCATCGGCGGTCCACACATCGGCATCAAGGTCCGGTGGCGACGTCACGTCACGATGGGTCATGCGATGTCGGTGTCCGGAATCGGCCCGAACGCTCGGCCGCTCACGTTGACGGCCGTGATCTTCAGCCAGCGTCTGCGCTCACCCGGCGCCCACGTGTCGACCACGTGCGTGCGAAGGTGCTGCGAGGTCTCATCGTCGAAGTCGGTGATGTTGAACGCGTGGCCCTGTACGACGACGCTCCACCCCCACCAACCGAGGTCATCGGCACCGTCGATCTCGAAGCCGACCGGCGTACGAGGCGCGGCGTCGAGCTTGGTTCCGGGTGCCGTGCGGATCAACACGTTGGGTTCATCGTAGACGTAGTTCACGGGCAGGATCAGTGGCCACGTGTCGGACGTGAAGGCGATGCGACCGAACGAGCTGCGGGTGAGCAACCCGACGCACGTGGCGTCGTCGAGCATCCGCATGTCACGGTCGGTGTGGCCGTCCGTCGACGAGATCATCGGCCTCGTCCGGCCCATGGTGAGAACACGTTGAAAGACATGGGATCAAGGGTGGCGATGGCCGCCAGGCGATGCCAGAGCCAGTCGGCCAATGTCGAAAGGACCTTCGTCACGACGGCTCCGCCCGCCCGAGGCGGCCGATAGCGTCACGCAACCATGACCGCACCAGCTGGTCCCGACGTGCGGGTGCGCCTTGCGACGACGCTCGATGATGCCCGTGCCGTGGCCGCAGTCTTCGGGGAGGTGTGGGGCCAAGCTGGCGCGGGCGACGCCTCCATGCCCGTCGATCTCCCGATGCGCGTCAACACCCTGCGCGCACTCGCCCACAGCGGCGGGTACGTCGCGCTCGCCGAGACGGCACCCGGCGGGCGATGCGTCGGCGCCTCGGCAGCCTGGCTTGGACGCTCCGGCGACGGCGTACCGCTGTTGCACTCACACATGACAGGCGTCGTCGAGGAGCGTCAGGGCGGCGGGGTCGGGCTCGACCTGAAGCGCCACCAGCGCGAGTGGTGCCTGGAGCGCGCCATCGAGGTCATCGAGTGGACGTTCGACCCGCTGGTGCGTCGCAACGCCTGGTTCAACCTCGCCCGTCTCGGTGCCGTGATCGACGCCTACGAGATCGACTTCTACGGACCTATGGAGGACGGTGTGAACCGCGGCGACGAGTCCGATCGGGCACTGGCCACCTGGCACCTCGAGAGCGCAGCCGCGCGAGCCGCGCTCTCGGGACCGACGCCGCTCACCCGCAAGGCGTCCGATCGGCTTCTGCTCGCGACCCACGATGACAGGCCGACCGTACGAGCAGCACCGCCGACACCGGAGACCGGCGATCGACGCATGCTCTGTGAGATTCCGAGTGACATCGTCGCCCTTCGATCGGTCGATGCCGGTGCGGCGCGGGCGTGGCGCCTCGCGCTCAGAGCGACGCTCGGCGCGGCCGTGGCGTCTGGCTGGCGCGCTGCGGGGATCACCGTCGACGGCGCCTACGTGTTGGTCGCTCAGCCGGCTGGCGTTCTTTGGTCATTGGGCAACGCCAAACGCGCCCAATGACCAAAGAACGGACAAAGCAGGTCCGCTCAGGCGGGCGGCATCGGCGCCTCGTCGAGCAGGCGCTGCATGAGGACGAGGTCGAGCCAGCGGCCGAACTTCTCGCCGACCTGGGGCATGCGAGCCACCTCAACGAACCCCGCCTTCGCGTGGAGCGCGATCGAGCCGACGTTCCCTGCCTCGATGGCCGCGACGAGAACGTGCTTGTCCAGCAAGACCGCCCGCTCTGCCAGCGCCGCAAGGAGTGCCGAACCCACGCCGCTCCCCCATCGATCCTGGCGCACGTGCACCGTGTGCTCCACGGTGAAGCGGTAGCCAGGCCACCGGGCGGCGTCGCGAAAGTCGCCGAACGAAGCGAACCCGATGACGACCCCGCCCGGTTCGACGGCCACCAGGATCGGGTAGCCGAGCGAGGTGCGCTGCACGAACCAGTCGCGCCTGCTCTCAAGCGTGTGGGGCACCCCGGTCCACTCGATGGCCTCCGTCGCGATGAAAGCGTTCTGGATGTCGGTGATGGCCGACAGGTCGCCAACCGTGGCGTCCCGCACCGCGAACCCCCGGCCGCTCGGCCGCGGCGGCCCCGTCACCGAACGAGCGCCACCGGTGCGCCTGGCCCGAATGCGAGCCGATTGAACCGCTCACCGATGCGCTCGTAGCCGTCGCCGTTGGGGTGGAGACCGTCGGGCAGGTCGGCGATGTCGGACTGGTCGAAGAGGGCCAGCCCGTCGA
>JAYUDU010000429.1:0-9688 GCA_043739605.1 Acidimicrobiales bacterium
GTGCTGCACCCCGACGGCAACCCCCTCGGCAAGGTGCCAAACCGCAAGTTCGGCATCGGCTACCCGGCCACCAACGGCGACCCGACGTATGCCCAGAGCGTCGACATCATGGTCAAGCTGATCAACGGCAGCAGTGGCAGCCAGTGCAACGTCGGTGGCGACATCAAGCGCTACCCCTACGAGTCGGACATCAACACCGGTGCGCAGCAGAGCCAGACCCAGTCTGGCCAGGAGAAGGCAGACGGCGTCACCACGCTCATCTGCTTCTGCGACCCCATCGCCCCGGTGTTCTCCACCCAGGCGCAGGGCAACAACAACTACCACCCGGAGCAGTTGATGATCGGCACCGGGCTCATCGACTACGACGTGCTCGGCCGTCTCTACGATGCCCGGACGTGGAAGTACGCGTTCGGCCTGTCCGACCTCACCAACAACATCCCCTTCGGGACCACCGATGGGGTGAAGGCGTGGCAGGACGCTGGCAATGCGGGTACTCCGGACACCACTGAGAACCTCAACTGGGCGTACATGTCACTGATGGGCACACTCTTCATGGGTGCGGGCTCCCGCCCAACCCCGGAGGTCATCAGGGATGCCGCGTTCAAGGCCAACCCGGTGGGCGGTGACCCAGTCCATGCGACGCTGTTCTTCGGGCGACCGAACGACTACACGGGCCTCAAGGACGCCCGCGAGGTGTACTGGTGCGCCTCTGCGGTCTCGGTCATCGACGGCAAGCCCGGTGCCTACGTGCCGATCGACGGCGGCAGGCGCTACCAGGTTGGCGCGTGGCCGACCGGCGACCCTGCGGCGTTCCCCGCGGGCGTCGAAGCTCCGTGCAGCTGATCGGTCGTCGATGAGCGCAGTCACGGTCGCCCGCTCGTTCACGAGCGGAACCGCAGCCGATGCCGTCAAGGAGATCCTTGACCGGCCGATCATCGGGCCCGTAGCGAAGGTCGTCTTGGCCTTCGCCGGTACGTACGGCGCCATCGCGCTGTTCGCGCTCTCACGTGGTAAGTCGGTGCCCCAGGGTGGGCCGCTCGTCTACGGGGCCATCATCGGTCTGCTGTACGGCATGGTGTCGTTCGGGCTGATCCTCGTGTACCGGGCCAACCGCTTCGTGAACTTCGCGCAAGCAGAGATCGGTGCCGCCGCTGCGGTGTTCTCCATCCTGTTGGTGAAGTTGGGCCTGCGAGGCACGCCCATCCACCACGTGCCGTACCTTGCCGCGCTGCCGATCGCCATCGTCATCGGTGGAGCTTCTGGGTTTCTCGGCGAGATCCTGCTTCGACGGTTCTCGAAGGCTCCTCGCCTCGTGCTCACCGTCGCGTCCATCGGTCTCGCCCTGCTGTTTGCGCTCGTGCAGATCGTCCTGCCGACAGCGATGGGTGGCAAGCTCATCGACCCAACGCCCCCCCGCACGCCGTTCACCCGCTTCACCGTCGAGATCTACCCGCAGGTCTTCAACGGCAATCACTTCCTCGTTCCCTTCGTCGTTGGTGCCGTCATGGTTGGCCTCACCTTCTTCTTCAAGAAGACCGACGTCGGCATGGCCATCCGCGGCTCTGCGGAGAATGCAGAGCGCGCACTGCTGCTTGGCATCTCCGTGCGGAAGCTTTCCAGCTATGTCTGGGTCATCGCCGGGGCGCTCTCGGCCCTCGGCGTGTTCTTGCGCATCCCTCTCATCGGCATCCCCGTCGGAGCGGATGTCGGCCCTTCTGTGCTGTTGTTCGGCCTCACCGCCGCGGTCATCGCCAAGTTCGACAGCTTCCCGGTGGCCCTGGGCGCCGCGGTGGTCCTCGGCGTGGTCGAGCAGGCCATCTACGTCATCACCGGCGACCCCAACGTCGGCAAAGCGGTGCTGCTGCCCGTCCTTCTCATCGCAATGCTGACTCAGAAGGGCAAGCTTTCCAGGGGCCAGGACACCGGGTTGTCGTCGTTTCGTCAGGCCACAGAGTTCCGCCCGATCCCCCCAGAGCTGGTGTACCTCCCAGAGGTGCAGTGGGCCAAGTACCTCACGATGGGCCTGCCGTTGGGGCTGGCGATCCTGTTGCCCTACGTCGTCGGCATCGAGCAGCAGATCCTTGGCGGCATCGTCCTGATCTACGCCATCGTCGCGGTCTCGCTCGTCATCCTCACCGGCTGGGCGGGCCAGATCAGCCTCGGCCAGTGGGGGTTCGCAGGGGTGGGCGCGCTGGTGGCTGGCGGCATGGCGTCGCACCTGCACGCCGACTTCTTCTTGTCGCTCGTCGTCGCGGGCCTCGCCGGCGCGGCGGCGTCGCTCATCATCGGGCTGCCCGCATTGCGCATCCAGGGGCTGTACCTCGCGGTCACAACGCTCGCCTTCGGCCTCGCGGTGCAGGCGTTCCTCCTCTCGCCGCTGTACTTCGAACGATTCCTGCCCACGGCAACCAGGCCAATCAACCGACCGTTGCTGTACGGGCACTTCTCCACCGACGGGCCTCGGGCCATGTACTTCTTGTGCCTCGGCACACTCGTGCTGTGCATCGCGTCCGCCACGGCCCTGCGCAAGAGCCGTACGGGTCGCGCCATGATCGCCGCCAGAGACAACGAGCGAGGCGCCCAGTCCTACGGGGTCAGCGTCTCCAAGGCACGCATCGCGGCATTCGCCATCTCCGGCTTCTGGGCCGCCGTCGCGGGCGCGCTGTACGCCTACCACCAGAAGACGGTCGAGACGGTGTCGTTCAGCTACGACGTCAACCTGTTGCTGCTCGTCATCGTGGTCATCGGGGGGGTCACGTCAGTGCCAGGGGCACTGCTGGGCACAGCATGGATCGGGATCCTTCGCTATGGCGGCTTCTCCAGCAACGTCCAGATCCTCGGCAGTGCGGTCGGCGTGCTCGCCCTCCTGTACTTCCTGCCCGGCGGGCTCGCCCAGGCCGCGTACGGCCTCCGCGACGCGTATCTGCGGACGGTCGCCGAACGGCGCGGCATCATCGTTCCGAGCCTCCTTGCCGACGCCCGTGACGAGGCCGCGCCACCCGACGTTGAGGGCGAGCGCCACGGCGTCGTCACCGGGCTGACCAACCCGTCGAAGCCCTTCGGAGGTGGCCTCGCGGCGGCTTCTGCCCGGCTCGCCGACCCCGCAACTCCGGGAGGAGCGGTGTCGCTGATGCCTGCCCCGATGCTGCGGCGCGCGGTGGAGTGTCCGGTGTGTCGGGTGCTCGTCCCACTTGCCGGCATCGACGGCCATGAGCACTTCCAGGTGGTGGACCTGTGACCGCCCTCATCGAGCCGGACGCATCGTTCGAGGCAAGCTTCGGCGCGCCAGACGACATCATCGAGGCTCAGGTCCCGGCGTGGCTGTCGCCGTTCCGAGGGCTCATCGATCGTCTGCGCAAGGCCACGGGGGGCACGGATCCGTACACGCTCGCCGTCTTGACGATGCTCTTCTTGTTGGACGAGTTCGACACCACGACGTTCGCGACCAACAGCCCGGAGATCCGCAAGTTCTTCGGCCTTTCCATCAACGCGTTTGGCCAGCTGGTTGCGCTCAACGCCGTCGTCATACTGGTGCTGGCAGTACCGCTTGGCTACTACGGCGATCGCCTCCCGCGGGTGAAGCTTGCGATCGGCGGCGCCGCCCTCGCCGGGATCTGCACCGTGGCAACGGGCCTGGGGCCACTCATCACGCCCGCGATCGGCGTGCTCGCCATCTTCCGCCTCGGCAACGGCGCGGGGCGGCTCACCAACACCAGCGTCCACAACTCGATCCTGTCGGACTCCTACACGCCAGCGTCCAGGCCGAGGGTGCTCGCCTTCCACCGCAACGCAGAGTTCGCGGGCACCATCGTTGGCTTCGTCGTGACCGGTACGCTCGGCAAGCTCATTGGCTGGCGGTGGACGTTCGTCCTCATCGGCATCCCCCTCGTGCTCGCGGTGACGCTCGCCAGCCGGCTCCGCGAGCCCCGGCGCGGCGGTACGGACGACGCCGCGGCGGCGATGGTCTCAGAACAGGCCGAGCCCATCCGGTTCCGCCCCGCAGTCAAGACGCTCACCTCTGTACGGACCATCAAGCGGCAGTACTTTGCGTGGGCGTTCATCGGTGCCGGCGCGGTCCCGCTGGCCATCTACCTGCCGTTGCTGCAGGAGCGCATCTTCCACCTCGATCAGTTTGAGCGTGGTCTGATCGGAGCAGTCAACGCCGGGGCAACCCTCACCGGAGTACTGCTGTCGGGGCGGTGGACCCAACGGTGGTTCGCGCAGGGCATGGGCGAGCCCATCAAGCGGGCCGGCATCTGTCTCGCCGTCGTCGGGGTGGCGCTGCTCGGTCTCGCGATCACGCCGACGCTCATCCTCAACGTGCCGGTCGGCATGGTTGGCAGCTTCGCCATCGGTTGCTTCTACCCGCCCCTCCTGGCCACCCAGGCGCTCACGTCGCCGGCCCAGGTCCGTACCCTGTCGTTCTCGTTCGGTGCCTTGTTCCTCGGCATCGGCGGCGTGGCGTGGCTGCTCCTCTTTGGCAAGGTTGCCGATGGTCACGGCATCCACGGCGTGCAATACGCCATCGCCTACACGGTTCCGTTCTGGTTCATCGGTGGCGCAATTCTCTACTCTGCCAACCGCTATGTTGCCGGCGACACGGCCAAGGCGCTCCGGGTCATGGCCGCGGGTGTAGACGAACGGGCACGGCGCGCCGAGTCGGGCGAACGTTCGATGCTGACATGTACCGGGGTCGATGCTGGTTACGACAGCGTGCAGATCTTGTTCGAGGTGGACTTCGATGTCGCAGAAGGCGAGATCGTCGCATTGTTGGGCACCAACGGGGCCGGCAAGTCGACGCTGTTGAAGGCGATCTCCGGTCTGTTGGACCCCAGCGGCGGCTCCGTGATGTTCGACGGGGTCGACGTCACCCACATGAGCCCCATCGAGCGGGCCAAGCTCGGGATCGTCCAGATGCCTGGTGGTCGCTCGGTGTTCCCCACCCTCACCGTCGATGAGTGCTTACGGCTCGCCGGGTGGCTGCACAAGGACGACCCGGCCCACATCACCGAGGCGACGGCGCGCGCCCTCGAGTACTTCCCCATCCTCACCGACCGCGGCAACCAGTTGGCCGGCAACCTCTCGGGCGGCGAGCAGCAGATGCTCGGCCTGGCCATGGCGTTCATCTCCAAGCCGCGCCTGTTGATGATCGACGAGCTTTCATTGGGCCTTGCACCGACGATCGTCGGGCAGCTGGTTGACATCGTCCGTGCCATCCACGCGTCGGGCACGACCATCATCGTCGTCGAGCAGTCCGTGAACGTCGCTCTCCTCCTTGCCCAACGGGCCGTGTTCATGGAGAAGGGTGAGGTGCGCTTCTCCGGGCCGACATCAGAGTTGCTCGAGCGTGACGACATCTTGCGCTCCGTGTTCCTCCAGGGCGCTTCGGCTCACTCAGATGCCCCCGCGAAGGCCAAGGCCGCGCTCGTCCTGCCGACCATCGCCGACGACGCGCCGATCATCCTCCAGCTGAGCGAGGTCTCCGTTCAGTTCGGCGGAGTCAAAGCGGTCAACGGCACGTCGCTCACCTTGCGCGAGGGCGAGATCCTGGGGCTCATTGGGCCCAACGGCGCCGGCAAGACGACGCTGTTCGACCTCATCTCCGGCTTTGTCACCCCGACCGCCGGCCACATCGAGTTTCAGGGCGTCGACATCACCTCGTGGTCGCCCGATGCGCGCGCCCGGTTTGGCCTCGGACGATCGTTCCAAGATGCCCGCATCTTCCCGAGCCTCACCGTCGCCGAGAACATCGCGGTGTCCTTGGAACGTCACCTTGCCGTCCGCGACCCCATCGCGGCGTGTCTCGGCATGCCTGACGTCTTGGAGACCGAGGCCGCCGTGCGCGAGCGCGTCGATCAGCTCATCGACCTCCTCGGCCTTGGGGCGTTCGCCAACAAGTTCGTCGGCGAGCTGTCGACCGGTTCTCGCCGCATCGTCGACCTCGGCATGTCCATCGCCCACGCCCCTTCGGTTCTGTTGTTGGATGAGCCGTCGTCCGGCATCGCCCAGCGCGAGACCGAAGCCCTCGGCCCGCTGCTGCTCCGCATCCAGGCAGAGCTGGGTTGTTCGCTCCTCGTCATCGAGCACGACATGCCACTCATCACCAACGTCAGCCACACCATGTGTGCCATGGAGTTGGGCGCACCGATCGTCACGGGCACCCCGGCCGAGGTCGTCGAGCACCCGCGGGTCATCGCGTCCTACCTCGGGTCGAACGAGCAGGTCGTCAACCGCAGCGGCGCCATCGACAGCGAGTCGACGCTCGATCTCGTGCACCACCTGGCCGACGAACTGGTCGAGGAAACCTTCGCCCCCGTCCGCACGCCGCGCCCGCCGCGGGTTCGTGACGGCGAGCGACGTACGCCGGTGCGCGCGGGGTCTCGCACCCCGAAGGTTCCCAAGAGCTGACCGCCAACAGCCCACGTCACGAGAGCCGATGCGACGGTCGGGTGCCCGGCGGGGTAGACGGTTGAGGTGAGTCCGCTTGAGGCGCTGGCCATCAGCGCGGCGGGCATGGCTGCGGGTGGGGTCAACGCCATCGTGGGCTCCGGCAGCCTCATCACATTTCCCACACTCCTCGCGTTCGGCTTTCCTGCCGTCACGGCGAACGTGTCGAACAACATCGGGTTGGTGCCCGGCTCGGTGAGTGGGGTCTACGGCTACCGCAAGGAGCTGAAGGGCCAGGGTCGGCGGGCCCGCACGCTCGCACTTGGGTCCGGCAGTGGCGCACTGGTCGGAGCGACCCTGCTGTTGACGCTGCCGTCGAAGGTGTTCAGCTCACTGGTCCCCATCCTGGTCCTTGTCGCCTGCGGCCTCATGATCGCCCAGCCGCGGCTGTCGGCGCGGCTCGCCACGCGGCGGGCCGCCGCGGCGCGCGACATCGGGTGGGCACCGCTCGCCGTGACCTTCGCTGCTGGCATCTATGGCGGCTACTTCGGCGCCGCGCAGGGCGTCATCCTCATCTCGTCGTTGTCGGTGCTCGTGCCCGATGAGATGGCGCGCACCAACGCCTTGAAGAACGTGCTGGCCGGCACGGTCAACACCGTGGCGGCGGTGATCTTCATCGTGTTCGCGCACGTGGATTGGCGGGTCGTCGGCCTCATCGGCATCGGTTCGGTCATCGGCGGGGCGATCGGGGCCCGCGTCGGCCGGCGCATCCCTCGCGACGTGCTGCGGGCGCTCGTCGTCATCCTCGGCGTCGGCGTCGCCCTCAAGCTGTTGCTGACCTGACCGGATCACCTGTTGGAGACGGTGAGCTCAGCGGCGTTCATCCAGCAGGCGGCAAGGGACTGCGATCCTCAGCGTGCTCACGTGCGATGAGCATCGCGCGTCGCGCGAAGGCGCGGGCGATGGTCGGGCAGCCGGCGTGCCGATGAGGCAGATTGCAGGCGATGCCGACCGCACCTTCCGGACCGACGCCCACTCGCCCCAAGAACTTGGTCGTCGTGCTGCTCGACAGCCTCAACCGACATCTGCTCGAGGCCTACGGCGCAGACGAGTTTGAGACGCCGACGATTGCCGCGTTCGGCGCAGACTCGCTCCGCTTCACCCAGCACCACGTGGGCTCGCTGCCGTGCATGCCGGCGCGGCACGACATCCTCGTCGGTGCCCTCGACTTCCCGTGGCGACCGTGGGGGTCGATCGAGATCTGGGAGGACAACATCTGCCGCTCGCTGCGGATGGCCGGCGTCACGACGATGCTGGTGTCGGACCACCCGCACCTGTTCGAAAGCGGCGGCGAGAACTACCACACCGACTTCAGCGCCTGGCGCTACGAGCGCGGCCACGAGGGTGACCCGTGGCACACCGCCGCAGATCCGACGTGGATCGGAGCGCCTGCGCTGCCCGCAGCACGGGGCCCGCTGCACCACCCCTATGACGACTCGCGCACGTGGTTTCGCACCGAGGAGGACTTTCCCGGCCCGAAGACGATGGCGGCGGCGGCGCACTGGATCGAGACCGAGGCCGTGCACCACGACCGCTTCTTCCTGATGGTCGACGAGTTCGACCCTCACGAGCCGTTCGACACGCCGGCGCCGTACGCTGGGATGTACGACCCTGACTGGGACGGGCCGCTGACGATCTGGCCTCCGTACCTCGTCGACGCCATGGCGAGCGGCAAGCTCGACGAGCGGACGGCCCGTCACATTCGGGCGAACTACGGCTCGAAGCTGACGATGATCGACCAATGGTTCGCCCGACTGCTCGGTGCCATCGACCGCGCCGGGCTTCGCGACGACACCGCGGTCGTGCTGTGCACCGACCACGGCCACTTCCTCGGCGAGCACGATGTGTTCGGCAAGCCGGGAGCGCCGATCTACTCGGAGATGGGCCGCATCCCGCTGCTGGTGCGGTGGCCGGGTGCGGCACCGCGCGACGTGGATGCGCTGACGACCTCAGTCGACCTGCACGCCACCATCGCCGACGTGTTTGGCGTCGTTGCGGACCACCCGACGCACGGCCGGTCCATCGTCCCGCTCATCGATGGTTCGGCGGCATCGATCCGGGAGCACGCGCTGTTCGGCTACTGGGGCCGCCACGTCGGCATCACCGATGGACGGCGGCGCTACCTCCGCGGCTGTGCGACGCCGGAGAACCGTCCACTGTCGATGTGGTCCAACCGGTGGTCGACCATGCCGGTGCACTCGCTGCCGCAGCTGCGACTCCCCCGCCCCGACGACAGGGCGACGCTCGAGGTCATGCCGGGGACCGAGGTGCCCGTCATCCGCCAGCCGTTCGCTCCCGGCGACCCGCTGCCGTTCTGGGCGGCGGGAAGGCCGCCCACCCGCACCCACCTGTGGGATACCGGCGTCGACCCCGGCGAGCTGGAGGACCGTGGCGGCGCGTCGGACGCGATGGAGGCGGCGATGCTCGACGCGCTGGCCACAGAGCTACGGGCCATCTCCGCTCCCGAGGATCTCCTCGAGCGCCTCGGTTGCGGCTGACCTGCTTGCAGATATCGGACTACTATTCAGCCCATGCAGACGATCGGTGTGAGTGAGGCGAAGGCGCGACTCAACGAGCTGGTTCGCGAGGCGCACGGGACGCACGAGCGCGTCCACCTCACCCGCAACGGTCGCGTGGAGGCGGTGCTCATGAGCATCGAGGACCTCACGACGCTCGAGGAGACGCTCGCAGTGCTCGCGGACCCCGAGGCGGTCGCCGACATCATCGAGGGTCGTTCGGCGATGCTTGCCGGCGAGGCGGGATCGTCCCTCGCCGATCTCAGGGCGGACGTCGCGGCGCGGCGTGGCTGACGCTGAGGAGGCCTGGCGCGTCACGTTCGCGGGTCCGGCTCGGCGGCACATCTCACTGCAGATCCCCGAGGCCGTCGCCGTCGCGGTCTTGGAGTTCTGTGCCACGGCCCTTGCGTCGAACCCTCATCGCGTCGGCTCTGAACTTGGCGATCCGTTCGAGGGGTGTCGGTCCGCTCGTCGCGGGGCATTCCGCGTGGTCTACGCGATCGACGAAGAGCGCCGTGAGGTCCGCGTGCTGCGCGTGATGCACCGGGCCGACGTCTACCGGCCGTGAGATTTGGTCCTGACGTCGTGCACGTCGGCCGCTGGGACCCGCACGGGTCACGTCAAGGCCGCGAACGCCGCCCAGACCGTTGACACGCGCTGGTCCGACCACGTCCCGGCTTGCCAGCACATCGTTGCAGCGCCCGCAGTCACGAAATGCCTCGCTC
>JAYUDU010000430.1:0-3832 GCA_043739605.1 Acidimicrobiales bacterium
CTCAGCGGTGCGGCCCTCACCGACGAGGTGCGCGCCGCCGTCGACCGCATCCTGCTCCGCGAAGACATCCAGGTGTCCCCGATGGAGCGCCGCAAGCTGATCCAAGAGCTGGTGCAGGACACGCTCGGCTACGGGCCGCTCGACCCGCTGCTGGCCGACGAGGCCATCACCGAGGTGATGTGCAATGCCTTCGACGACATCTGGGTCGAGCGGGGCGGTCTCATCGAACCCGTCGACACCGCATTCACCGACGACGCTCACTACCGCCAGGTCATCGAGAAGATCGTGTCCCAGGTCGGCCGCCGCATCGACGAGAGCTCTCCCATGTGCGACGCCCGCCTGCCGGATGGGTCCCGTGTCAATGCGATCCTGCCGCCGTTGGCGGTGCACGGTGCCGTGCTCACCATCCGAAAGTTCGCAACCGATCCCTACACCGTCAGCGACCTCATCAGCTTCGGAACCCTCACCCTCCAGATCGCCCAGCTGATGGAGGCGTGCGTCCGGGGCCGCCTCAACATCGTCGTCTCTGGCGGGACCGGCACCGGCAAGACGACGAACCTCAACGTCCTGTCCAGCTTCATCCCCGCCGGCGAACGCATCATCACCGTCGAGGACAGCCACGAGCTGCAGCTGCAACAGCCGCACGTCATCAACCTGGAAGCCCGTCCTGCCAACTCCGAGGGCGCCGGCCTCGTCACCATCCGCGACCTCGTGAAGAACTGCCTCCGCATGCGTCCCGACCGCATCGTCGTCGGTGAGTGCCGCGCCGGCGAAGCCCTCGACATGCTCCAGGCGATGAACACCGGCCACGACGGATCGATGACGACGCTCCATGCCAACTCGGCCAGGGACGCCATCTCGCGCCTCGAGACCCTCGTTCTCATGGCCGGCTACGACCTGCCGCTGCGGGCCATCCGCGAGCAGATCGCCAGCGCGGTCAACCTCATCTACCAGTTGGAGCGCCTCCCTTCGGGGCGTCGAGTCGTGAAGTCTCTGTCAGAGATCCAAGGCATGGAAGGCGACACCATCCTGCTCCAGGACATCTTCGTGTGGGATACCCAGCACGAGGACCTCGTGGCCACTGGGCTCCGGCCTCGCTTCCTCGATCGGTTGCTTCAGGAGGGGATCGAGGTCACGCCCAGCATCTTCAAGCCCCCGGCACGGGTCCAGACCGGACTCGATCCCCGATCGGTGCGGCGCGCCCGCATCCCCGATGCCGACACTTTGACCACCAGGAGGGGCTGAGATGGGCGCGGCCACGTTCCTTCCCGCACTCCTCGTCGGCGGCGGCCTCGGCGGTGCCGTCTACGCGGTGCTGGGCCGGGGGCGGTCACGCACCGAGGATCTTGCCGGCGTGCTCGACCTCCCGTTCGGTGACCAAGACGTCCCGGTCACCGCCGTCAGCGAACGGCCGAACAGCCTGTTCGCGGGGCCGAGCGTCGGCATCGCCAACGTCGCGTCGGTGTTGGTTGGCCGGTTCGACCAGCGCGGCTCCTTGCAGTTCCAGTTGGAGAAGGCTCGCCTTCCCGTCAAAGCAGGCGAGTACGTCGTGCTCGCCGCCGCCGGCACTCTGGCCCTTGCCGCGGTGCTCATGGGTCTCACCGGCACCTACGTGTTCGGCGTCATCGCCCTCGCGCTCGGCGCGCTGGTGTCCAAGGCGCTGCCAGGGTTCCTGATCGGCCGCCGCCAGAAGGCGTTCGAGGCGCAGTTGCCCGACGCCATCTCGCTCATCGCGGGCTCGCTCGCCGCCGGTCACACGTTCCTGCGGGCCATCCAGATGATGTGCGAGGAGGCCGCCCCGCCGCTGTCGGAAGAGTTCGCTCGTGTCGTACAAGAGACCCGTCTCGGCGACTCCGTCGTCGACGCTCTCGAACGGATGGCGCAGCGCGTCGAGCTGAAGGACATGGAGTGGATCGTGCAGGCCATCCGCATCCAACAGACCGTCGGAGGCAAGCTGTCCGACCTCCTCTATTCCCTCGCCGACTTCATCCGTGCTCGGGAAGAGATCCAACGCGAGGTGCGGGTGCTCACAGCTGAGGGCCGCATCTCGGCGTACATCCTCGGCGCGCTCCCGCTCGTCGTGATGCTGGTCATCCAGGTCTCCAACCCGATCTACATGAAGCCGCTGTTCCAAGGGTGGGGCCTCTGGGTGCTCGCCGGTACGGGCGTGTCGATCGTCAGCGGCGTCGCCATCATCCTCAAGATGGCAAAGATCGAGGTCTGAACGATGGACACCGCGACACTCCTCGCAGGCGGCCTCGTCGTCGTCAGCCTCACCGCGGCGGCTGGCACGCTGACGGCGCGCCTCACGACCACACAAGGCCCGACCGCAAACGACTATCTGCGCGAGCTCGAAGCCGGTGAGCAAGACGGCGACGAGCTCGATGAGTACAGCGCCAAGCTCCGTGACGTTCCCATGGCCCAACGCATCCTCGGACCGATCACGGACCGCCTGGGGTCTGGCATCCAAGGGGTCACGCCACGGGGCCACCTCGACAAGCTCCACGCCAAGATCCTCCAGGGCGGGCTCGCCAACACCATTCGGGCCGAGGAGTTCGCCACGCTTGAGGTCGTCTCCCTCGTCGGGTTGAGTCTCATGGGGGTCGTGCTCACCGTGGTGCTCCGCCCGTCCAGCACCGTCGCGGTCTCCCTCCTGATCGGGTTCCCGTTGTTCGGGCTGCTCGGCCCGACCGCCTGGCTCAATCGCAAGGTCACCGAACGCAAGGACGCCCTCAAGTCGGCGCTGCCGGATGTGCTCGATCTCCTCGCCATCTCGGTCGAGGCCGGCACCGGCTTCGAAGGTGCGATCTCTGTGGTGTGCCGCAACTTTGACAATGCGATGTCGAACGAGCTCAAGCGAATGTTGAAGGAGATGGAGCTCGGATTGTCGCGGCGCGAGGCATTGCAAAACCTCAAGCGGCGCACGGAGGTGCCCGAGCTCTCCAACTTCGTGCTTGCCCTCGTTCAGGCCGATGCGCTCGGCATGCCCATCGGGAGGGTCCTCAAGACCCAAGCGGTCGAGATGCGCAACAAGCGCAAGGCATGGGCACGAGAGAAGGCGGCCAAGCTGCCCGTCAAGATCATGATCCCGCTCGTCATCTTCATCTTTCCTGCCATTCTCGTCGTCACGATGGGTCCGGCGATGAGCACCCTGATCGGTAACTTCAAATAGCACTTCCAGTTCGCGACCCAACGATGTCGGGCCGGCCGGCCCGGCCAACGCGCGGGCCAGATTCGGTCGTCACGGCGCGCGGTCTCATCATCGGAGTCCGCTGGGGCTCGCTTGCGGTTGCGGTCGCGACCCTCGCGCTGACCCGCCAGACCGACGGCGCCTCCATCGCCGTTGGCGTGGTCCTCGGATGTGTGGCCACCCTCCGGACGTTCTTTCCGGTGCGGCTGCGTCGCGGTTCGAGCGCAGATGCCGCCGCCGTCGCGGCAGAGCTCGCAATCTCGCTGTTCGGCGTGCTGGCCACCGGCTGTTGGGGCTCGCCGTTCGTGTTCACCTTGACGGGGGCCGGGGTCGCACTCGGTTACGGATACGGCCTGGGTTGGGCGGCTGCGGCAGCCTTGGCGATGGTGGCCTCCATCACCAGCGTCTTCTTCTTCAGGGTGCCTGGCGCCACGGGCGCCACCGCAGTCCTTGGCTCGTGCCAGCTGGTGCTCGTGCTGCTCCTCGCCGGCTACGCACGGCAAGTGTTCAACCTTGAGGAGCGCAAGGCCACCGCGGCACTCTCACGCGTCGCCCGCCTGACCGAGGCCAACGACCTCCTGTTCGACCTCTACCGGGTGGCCCAGACGCTGCCAGAATCCCTCGATCTCGGCGACACGCTGG
>JAYUDU010000431.1:0-3832 GCA_043739605.1 Acidimicrobiales bacterium
GACCGCGCCGACGGTGTTGACGCCGCACGACGGCGAACTCGTTCGGATGCTGGGACGTCGCCCCGGTGCGGATCGGGTGAGCGACGTGCGCGGCCTCGCAGCGCGGTTCGGGTGCGTGGTCCTCTCGAAGGGCCCGACGACGGTGACCGCAGACGCCGACGGGGCTGTTCGGTTCGCCGCTGCGGGTGATGCTCGTCTGGCGACCGCCGGCACCGGCGACGTGCTGACCGGCGTCATCGCCGCGTTCCTCGCGCGCGGCGTGCCAGCGATCGACGCCGCCGCGATCGGCGCGCATGTGCACGGGGCTGCGGCACGCGGCGGCCACCGCGTCGGCTTCGTGGCCGGCGACCTGCCCGAGCTCGTCGCCGGGTGGCTGTCTGCGAGGCGCGCCAACGGGGTGCGCGAGGCTGTTCGGCGATGAGCATTCGGCCGGTGTGGGCGGAGGTCGACTGCTCGGCCATTCGAGACAACGCGGCCGCGCTGTGCGCGCTGGTTGGCCCCCGGACCGAGGTGTGCGCCGTCGTGAAGGCGTTCGCCTATGGGCATGGGCCGGTGCGCGCCGCGCAGGCTGCCATCGAAGGCGGCGCAACGTGGCTTGGCGTGGCGTTGGTCGAGGAGGGCGAAGCGGTGCGGCGGGGCGGCATCGAGGCTCCGATCCTGGTGCTGTCAGAGCCGCGCGGCACTGCGATGCGGCGCGTCGTCGGCAGCGATCTTCGTCCGGCGATCTACACCATGGCTGGCGTCAGAGCCGCCGCGGCAGCGGTCGAAGACCTCGGCCAGATACTGCCCGTGCACCTCAAGGTCGACACGGGCATGCACCGCGTCGGAGCGTCGCCGGAGCATGCACTCGACGTTGCCAGAGCGATCGCGGCAGAGCCGGGCCTCGAGCTCGAAGGAGTGTGGACGCACTTCGCGGTGGCAGACGAGGTGGCGCGCAGATCGTTCACCGACGGCCAGGCGGAGCGGCTGCACGAGGTCGTGGCCGCCCTTGCAGGTGAGGGCATCGTGCCGAAGATGGTGCATGCCGCCAACTCTGCTGCCACGCTCGGCCACCCCAGCGCTCGCCTTGATCTGGTGCGCTGCGGCATCGCCCTGTACGGCATCGCTCCGTCGCTAGAGCTCGCTCCCCATGCGCTCGCAGCGGGCCTGCGTCCGGCCCTGTCGCTGAAGGCTGAGGTGTCGTTCTCGAAGGTCGTCGAGGCCGGAGAAGCGATGTCGTATGGGCTGGCGTACACCGCGCCAGAGCGGACGACCATCGCCACGGTGCCGATCGGCTACGCAGATGGCGTGCCCCGTCGACTCGGCACCAACGGAGGCGAGGTGCTGGTGGCCGGCCAGCGTCGCCCGGTCGCCGGCGCGGTGACGATGGATCAGCTGCTCGTCGACTGCGGCCCCGGCGCCGAGGTTGGCCCGGGCGATGAGGTCGTCCTCATCGGACGCCAGGGCGCGCACGAGATCACCGCGTGGGAGTGGGCGGAGCGGACGGGCACCATCGCCTACGAAGTGGTCTGCGGACTGAGCGCTCGCGTCCCACGAGTGTTCGTCTGATGACCCTTCCCGGCCCGCCTCCGGTGCGTGCAACCGCAGCCGACGTGGACGCGATGCGCGCGGTTGGCGCCGCCCTGGCCGACGTCGTCGCGGCGGGCGACGTCGTGGTGCTCACCGGCGATCTCGGCGCCGGCAAGACGGTGCTCACCCAGGGCCTGGCCACCGCGCTGGGCATCGATGCGGGCGAGGTGACGTCGCCGACCTTCGCACTGGTGTCAGAACACCACGGGGCCGCGCTGCGTCTGCTGCACGCCGACGTGTACCGGCTCGACACTGCGGCCGAGATCGTCGATCTCGGCCTCGCCGAGCTTGTCGAGGATGGCGAGGCGATCGCGGTGATCGAGTGGGGCGAGAAGGCCATCGCGGCCGGGGCACTGCCAAGCGACCGTCTCGACGTCGAGCTGCTCGCCATGGTGGGTGGTGAGCAGCGCGAGATCTCCATGTGGCTGCGCGGACCCAGCTGGGAAGCACGACGTGGTCGCCTCCTCGTGGCCCTCGCGGTGTCGCCCGAATGAGCGCAGCTGGGCTCGTGCTGGCCATCGATACTGCGACGTCCCGGGCGGGGGTGGCCGTCGCAAAGATCCCTGCCGCGGGCGTGGATGCGACCGCACTGGCGACCCTGAGCGTCAACCATGACCGCCGTCACGTCGAGGTGCTGGTTCCTGCGTGCGAGCACGTGCTTGGCCTCGTTGGTGCGGCGTGGTCCGACGTGGCCGCCATCGTGGTCGGGGTCGGCCCTGGCATGTTCACCGGCTTGAGGGTTGGACTCGGCACCGCGAAGGCGCTCGCGTCGGCCCTGCGGGTCGGGCTCGTGCCGGTGTCGTCGCTCGAGGCCATGGCTGCGTGCGTCGCCCCGGTCGTCGATGGCCGCGCCGTCGCTGTCGCGCTCGACGCTCGGCGCGGTGAGGTGTACCTCCAGGTGTGGGCGCCGGACGGCGCTGTCGTGTTTGAGGCGGCGGCGATCGAGCCGGCGGCGATGACTGCGGCGCTTGCCGCCCATGACAGACCCCTGGTCGTGGGCGATGGTGCTCGGAGGTATGCGTCGTGGTTGCCTGCTGGTGCCGTCCTCGGCCCTGCTCGCTTCGACCTTCCAGACATCGAGTCCGTCCTCGTCGTCGGCGCGGCGCGGCTGGTGTCACAGGGCAGCACCGCCCCGGTCGAGGTCCGCCCGTCGTACCTACGCGATGCAGACGTACGCCTCGGCTTCCCGACGCTCGCAGGAGAGCGTGCGGCGGCGGCGGCCGTTGCCGCCGCGGCCGCCGACGCGAGTCCAAGGTGACATCCGCGACCGTCGATCGCGTCGTGCGGCGTCGCGTGCCACCCCTGGAAGCGTCCTGAAGGAGTGGACGGCAACCCAGCATCGACTCCTGGGGTGCAGGCATCGGACACTCGGCACTTGGTTGCCTGCTCCTTCAGCACCCTCCTAGCGTGCGAGCGCATGGTGGCGCGGAGCGAAGACCCCGGCGCCCAGGTGGTGCCGAACGGCGCAGAGCACCTTGAGATCCAACTGGTGGCGATGCGTCGCCGTCATCTCCGGTCGGTGCTGCGCATCGAGGCGCAGGTGCATCCGCGACCGTGGACGATGGGCCTGTTCCTCTCTGAGCTCAACCTCGACAGTCGCTCGTACTGGGTGGCTCGCATCGCGGGCCGGGTCGTCGGATACGGCGGGCTGATGTTGAGCTTTGAGGATGCTCACGTCACCAACATCTCCGTCGATCCGCGGTGGCAGGGCCAGCGCATCGCGTCGCACCTCATGGCGCATCTCACACGCGACGCCGTTGCCCGCGGCGCGCAGCGACTCACGCTTGAGGTGCGCGTATCCAACGAGCCTGCGCAGGCCCTGTACCGGCGCTTCGGCATGGCACCCGCGGGTGTGCGCAAGGGGTATTACATCGAGACCAACGAAGATGCGCTCATCATGTGGGCCGACGCCATCGACACCCCGGACTATCGGGCGCGGGTGGCGACGATCGAGGCCTCGTTGCCAGGACACGTGACGATCGATCCTCCGGTCCGCACCCCATGACGCGCGGCCGCATCCTCGGCATCGAGACCTCATGCGATGAGACTGCGGCCGCAGTGGTCGAGCGGGGCACGCACGTCGTCTCGTCGATCATCTCAAGCCAGATCGACTTGCACGCACGGTTCGGTGGCGTGGTCCCAGAGCTGGCGAGCCGGGCCCACCTCGACCTGTTGACCCCGATCGTCGAGGAGGCGCTCGTCGCCGCAGGGTCGACGACCGCAGGCGATGGCATCGACGCCGTCGCGGCCACCGTCGGCCCAG
>JAYUDU010000432.1:0-9631 GCA_043739605.1 Acidimicrobiales bacterium
GTGCAAGACGCCGACCACCGAGCCGCGGAAGCCTGTGCTCGAGGCGGCGAGCGGAGGCGGCGCGAGCCGGAGTGAGCGAGCCCTCCGCCTCGCTAGAGAGATCGGCCGATGATCTCCTTCATGATCTCGGTGGTTCCGCCGTAGATGGTGGTGATCCGGGCATCGGCGTAGGCGCGGGCGATGGGGTATTCGAGCATGTAGCCGTACCCGCCGAACAGCTGGAGGCAGCGGTCGATGACGCGCTTCTGCATCTCGGTGCACCACCACTTCGCCTCAGCCGCTTCCTCGACGGCGAGCTCCTTGTCGTTGAGCAGCTCGACGCAGCGATCGACGAACACCCGGCCGATATCGATCTCGGTCCGGCACTCGGCCAGCACGAACCGGCTGTTCTGAAAGCTGGCGATCGACTGGCCGAACGCCTCGCGCTCCTTTGCGTACGCGACCGTCCAACCGAACGCCGCCTCCGCGGCCGCGACACCAGCGGCGGCGATGGACAGCCGCTCCTGGGCGAGGTTCCGCACCAGGTAGGCGAAGCCCATGCCCTCATCACCGAACCGGTTGGCGACGGGCACGCGCACGTCGGTGAAGAACAGCTCTGCGGTGTCCTGGCTGTGCATGCCGATCTTGTCGAGGTTGCGGCCCCGTGCGAAGCCCTCCATGCCACGTTCCAACACGAGCAGCGACATGCCCTTGTGCTTCAGCGTCGGGTCGGTCTTCACCGCGGCGATGACGAGGTCGGAGTTGATGCCATTCGTGATGAACGTCTTCGACCCGTTCACGATGTACACGTCGCCATCGAGCAGCGCATTGGTCTTCATCGAGGCAAGGTCCGAGCCGATGCCAGGCTCGGTCATGGCGATGGCGGTGATCAGCTCTCCGCTGGCGATGCCGGGCAGCCAGCGGGCGGCCTGCTCCGGGTTGCAGTATTCGAGAAAGTACGGCGTGCAGATGTCGTTGTGGAGGGTGAGCGCCAAGCCCGAGCCGCTCACGCCGGCGGCCTGCACCTCCTCACCGATGATGAGGTTGTAGCGGAAGTCGTCGACCCCCCCGCCGCCGAGATCCTGGGGGATCGCCATGCCCAAGAAGCCGAGCGCGCCCGCCTGGCGGAACAGATCCCGCGGCACGATGCCTTCGGATTCCCACGTGAGGTGGTGCGGTACCACCTCCGCTTCTAGCCACCGTCGGAACGACGCCCGGAACTGCTCGTGCTCATCGTCGAAGAGGCGGCGCTTCATGGGGCGGGATCATTGCTGGACGTCGAGACCGTGGCCAACCGGGCCGGCGCGTACGGTGGTGGCATGCCCACAAGCCCCGATGTGCCCCGGGCCGGGGCTGACACTGCTGATGTGACCCCCGTGAACGCAGGCCAAGTCCGAGTGGCTGTGAGGGGCAAGCATCGAGGAGGTCACGTGAGCAATGGCGGGCCGGCCTACCAGCAGCTGGCGGACCGCCTCCGCGCCGAGATCCTCTCCGGCGAGCTGGCACCAGGGTCGCGGCTTCCGGCGGAGGCAGAGCTGACCGAGCGGCTCGGCGTCTCCCGCTCGACCGTCCGTGAGGCGCTGCGCGTACTCGCGAGCCAACGCCTGATCGTCACTACCAGGGGTGTCACCGGCGGCTCGTTCGTCACCGCGCCCGCCGCTGCGGACGTGCAGTCGTTCCTCGAGGCGTCGTTCGGCCTCATGTCCGGGGGCGCGGCCCTTTCGGTCGCAGAGCTGCTTGAGGTGAGGGAGCTGTTGGAGGTTCCGGCGGCCGGGCTTGCCGCGCAGCGACGCAACGCCACGCACCTCGACGCCTTGCGAGCGACCATCGCTGCGGTGTCGGTGCCGATTTCACAGACGTCACCGGTCGAACGCTTCGAGGCAAACCGCGACTTCCACCTTCACCTCGCCGACGCCGCAGGAAACCGAGCCATCGCCATGTTGGTACGACCGACGTTCACCGTCCTCCAGAACCGCTACCTGTCCGACGAGCCCAACGCGCAAGAGTGGGCCAAGGTGGCCTCCGATCACGAGGAGATCTGCGCGGCGGTCGAGGTTGGTGACGCAGGCGCCGCCTCGGATGCGATGCGACGCCACCTCGGCGCGCTGCACGACACCCACCGGATGTTGGGCCACTGCTGACGCTGCAGGCCACCACACACCCGCGCTCACGCGGTTGGCAGTTCCAGCGCTTCACCCGGGGCGGGCGTTGAGATCCACGGTGCTTCCGCAGCACCAAAGTACGGGAGACACGGTTCGAGACCGCTGATCGTGATCTCCCTTGTTGCGTCGCGACGATTGGCTTCCCACCCAGTTCGTTCCAGAGAGAACCTGACCATCACTGCGCGCTCGCCGCCTCGAAGTCGACCGTCGCGACCGTTGTCGAGGTACCCCAGCCGTGCACTGACGCCTTGGGATCCGGGGTTGTCGTCGTACGCTGCGCTGATTGCTGTGGTCGCGCCCAGTCCGGTGAAGATCAGGTGCAGGATCGCGGCTCGCATCTCGGTCCCGATGCGGCGTCCTTGATGGGCGATGCCCAGCCACGAACCCGTCTCGACCGTGCGCAGTCGAGGGAAGTCCTTGGCGAACATGCCCTGCACGCCGACGACCTCGCCGTCGACGAGCACTGCGAACGGGCAGTGCCAGTCGGTGGGCTTCCACCCGGCCCGTTCCGACCAGAAGTACTGCAGCGTGTTTCGCTCCTGGTGCGGCGACGGCACGAGATCCCAATCGATGTCGAACGGTCGCTGACCGTGGCGACGCACGCCGAGCGCGGCCAGCACCGCGATCTCCCGCACGAGGTCGTCGTCTGCATAGCGAAGCTCGAGCCGCGGCGTCCGGACCCGCAGCCCGAACATGGGCCAGTGCGCGAGCAGTGGGTGAGCGGCGGCGACGTCGGACGGGAATGCTTTGACCATGACCGATGCTCCCCCGCCGAGACTCATCGTGGCAATGGAATAGCGGCAAGCCACCGGCCCGTCGGCCACGGCCGAGCGGAGGCGAGGAACGAGCATCGAGGAGGCCGTACGAACAGAACATTGCCCCGAGCCGAGCGCGCACCCTGCACCGCCTACCCTGGACCGCCGTGGCAGATCAGGCTGATGACCTTGAGACGACTCCGGTCGAGCTGGACCCGCGTGCCACCCTCGCTGACGCCGGCATTGACGACGCCAGCGCCGGCGACGACGACGCCGACGATCCTGAGGACATTCGCAGCGGGCGCATCGTCGCCACGGCGCTCGCCGCCCACGCTGAGGCCCTCAACAAGTCCGTGGACGACCTCACGACGGACGAGCGGCTCGCGGCCATCGAGGCCTATGTCAACGAGCACCCTGACGAGGACGCCGTGCTGACCGACGCGCGGATCCGCGACATGGCGGCGCGGGGCGTGCGCATCCACGAGGGCAAGCCCGCACCAACCGACCCCCTCGGCCAGGCCAGCACCGTCGAGCGGATCCGTCAGCGGTCTGCGGTCGGGGCGATGGGCATGGCGATGGGCCTCGCGTTCGATCAGGTCTTCGGACGTGACCACAAGAAGGAACCGGCCATCGTGCTTGAGGCGGCGGGCGACCCCTACGACGACGACGACCCCGTGGTCGTCGACTACGTCAACGAAGACGCCCAAGCAACCACCGTCTCTGTGCGCCCGTGGCTGCTGCCCAAGATCGCCGCAGACCGCACCGACGGAGCCGACGCATGATCTCCCTCGAGGCCTTCATCGACGGCGCGCTGCCGCGCCGCTCGCTCGTCAATGACGACGCCATGCCGATCCCGACCGCGATGACCCGCGAGGAGCAGCTGGTCATCGCCGGGGTCTCCCTCGGCAGCCTCGCCGCCGCCTGTGTGGTTGGCTTCGCCACAAACAAGCTGCCGAAAGGCCTCGCACCGGCGTCGTACGCCGGATTCGCGTCCCTCCTCACCGTCGGGTCGTTCTACGCGGCCCGGTTCGGGAACCGCATCATCGCCGCCTTTGCGCTGACCATCCAAGGCCTCTTCACGTTCGCCCTCGTCAAGAAGCTCGGCATCTTTTGGATGGCCCCGCACTACCTCGCGGCCATGTGGATGGTCATCCAGATGAACCGCATCACCAGCATGCGACGCACAGCTGAGGCGAAGCGCAAAGGGCCGCGGCCCGCGCGGGCGTCGAAGCGGTCCGCAGACGATCCGGCCGATCTCGACCATCCGGGCGAACCGAGGGCGATCGCCGCACCACCATCGAAGCGCTACACGCCGCCGGCTCGGCGCAAGCAGCGTACCTCGACCATCACCAAGAAGCGCTGAGGCTTCGCCCCATCGAGGCGGGTCGCTGCTACTACACTGTGTGAAACGCCGGTCCGCCTAGCGGAACACGCCAGCGCACGGCAGAGGACACCCGCTGAGATGAGCGAGCACGCGCGATGACGACGGGCCAGGACGCGGCCCCCCTGCAGGCGACCACGTCGGCGCGCACCGCAGCGTTGCTTGCCATGCTCGACCCGACGTCAAGCGGCATGACGGTGTTCGACCTCGCCCGGCCGATGCGCAACGGCATGCCGCAATCGCCCAACCACCCAGAGTTCCGGCATGCGCTCACCCGACGCCACGGCGATGCGGTGCGAGCCGACGGGGGCTCCGCGGCAGCCGACCTCCTGGTGACGGGAGCGCACGTTGGCACCCACATCGACGCGCTCGGCCACGTCAGCCATTGTGGCCAGCTGCACGGCGGCGCCGACGCCGCCGCGGCCCAGGTCGGTGGCTCGTTCGTCGATCACGGCATCCACACGACACCGCCGATGGTGTGCCGGGGCGTGCTTCTCGACGTCCCGGCGGCGTGTGGCGTCGCAGCGTTCGCCGGCGGCTATGAGATCACCGTCGATGACCTCGTCCGCGCCGTCGAACGACAAGGCACCCCACTGCGGCCTGGCGATGTGGCCATCGTGCGGTCCGGCTGGGGTCGCCACTGGGACGATGGCGCGCCCTTCCTCGGCAAGGAGACCGGTGTGCCCGGCGTCGGCGAGGCCGGCGCGATCTGGCTGGCAGACCACGGCATCCGGGCGACCGGCGCCGACACCATCGCCTATGAGTGCCTTCCGGCCGGCGCGGGCCACGCGCTGCTGCCCGCCCATCGGGTGCTGCTCGTCGAGCGGGGGATCAACATCATCGAGACGATGGCACTCGAAGAGCTCGCCGCGGGCGGCGTACACGAGTTCCTCTTCGTCTGCGCGCCACTGCCGCTGTACGGAGCGACCGGGTCGCCGGTGCGACCACTTGCCGTCGTGCTGTCGTGACAGTCATTACCGCGGGGTTTGCAGGAGAGCACGACGATGCTGTCGCCGTCCGCATCGGCCGCTGGGCCCGCTCCATCGTCGACGCTCCGCATGACCGCGCCCTGCTCCCCGACGAGGTCGCCGCGAGCGTTCGCCTCCGCATCCTCGACATCCTCGGCATCGCTATCGCCGCCAACGGTCTCGCCACGAGCGAGGCGATCCGCACGTACGCCACCTCCCAAGGCGGCCGGCCCGAGGCGACGGCGATCGGCTGCCCCGAGCGGCTGCCCGCCGCGCTCGCGGCGCTCGTCAACGGCACGCTGGCCCATAGCCTCGACTACGACGACACCCACCTCCCCTCGATCCTTCACCCCAGCGCCTCCGTGGTGCCGGCTGCGCTGGCGGCTGCGGAGGCCGCCGACGCCACCGGTGCGCAGTTGGTGGCCGGCATCGCCATCGGCATCGAGGTCTGCGTGCGCGTGGGGATGGCCGGCTACGACACCGCCACCAACCGCAACGAGTGGTTCGAGCGAGGCCAACACGCCACCAGCATCTGCGGCGCGATCGGCTCCGCCGTCGCGGCCGGCGCACTCCTCGGCCTCGACGCGGCCGGCATCGCCCACGCCATCGGTGTTGCCGCGTCGATGGCCGGCGGCATCATCGAAGGCAACCGGACCGGCGGCACCGTGAAGCGCATCCACTGTGGCTGGGCCGCTCACGCTGCACTGAGCGCAGCCGGGCTCGTGGCCGCGGGGATCACCGGTCCGCCGACGGCGCTCGAAGGACGGTTCGGGCTGCTGCATGCGTTCTGCGGCCCGGCGGGCGAGGCCGCCGCGACGCGCATCGCAGACGGGCTCGGCGAGCCGGATGCGTGGGAGGTGCCCGGCATCTTCTACAAGCCATACCCGGCCAACCACTACACCCACGCCGGCATCGACGCCGCCTTCGCCCTCGTGGCGGGCGGGCTGCGCATCGCCGACATCGAAACGATCAGCCTCGGCGTCCCCTTGCCGATCGTGCGGACGATCGGCGACCCGATCGAGACCAAGCGCACGCCGGCCACCGCCTACCAAGCCCAGTTCTCTGGGCCCTACACCGTGGCCAGCGCGCTGCTCGC
Organism: Acidimicrobiales bacterium; assembly: GCA_043739605.1. Taxonomy (GTDB): domain Bacteria; phylum Actinomycetota; class Acidimicrobiia; order Acidimicrobiales; family JAUJNH01; genus JAYUDU01. Next base: position 6,342 of record JAYUDU010000432.1, read on the forward strand.
GGCGAGTGGCCACCCCGGAGCCGGCGGCGGACTGGGCCTCGGCCTCAGCGACTTCTCCGACGCACTCGCCATCGACCCGGCCCGACGAGCGCTGATGGCGAAGGTCTCCGTGGTCGCCGACGCCGAGTGCGACGCGGGGTATCCCTACCAGTTCCCTGCGGTCCTCACCGTGGTCACGACCCACGGCCGAACGCTCGTCGAGCGAGTGAAGGCCAACCGAGGCGGCCCGCAACGGCCGCTCAGCGCGGCAGAGCTGCGCACCAAGTACCTCGACAACGCCTGCAGCGCCATCAGCCGCAACCAGGCCGACAACGTCGCCGACCTCGTCGACCGCCTCGGCGGGCTCGGCGGGCTCGGCGGGCTCGGCGGGCCCACCGCCTCCCACCTTCTCGCCCCCCTCCAGGAGATCTGATCCATGGCCCGTTACGACCTCCTCGTCACCGGCGGCACGCTGGTGTTCCCCCACGGCGGGCCCATCCAGGCCGATGTTGGTGTGCGCAACGGCCGCATCGCCGCCATCGTGAACGAGGGCGATATCGCCGGCTCCGATGCGGCTCAGGTCGTGGACGCCCGCGGCCGGCACGTCTTCCCCGGCGCAGTCGACGCGCACTATCACCTCGGGATCTATCGACCATTGGAGGTCGACACCGAGTCAGAGACGACCAGCTCGCTCGTCGGCGGAGCCACCACCGTGGTGTCGTACTTCCGCACAGGCAGCCACTACCTCGACAAGACGGGCCCGTACAAGGAGATCTTCCCCGAGGTGCTCGCAACCGTCGCCGGCCATGCCAAGGTCGACTACGGATTTCATCTCGCTCCGATGACGACGGAACACATCGGTGAGATGCCGTGGCTCGTCGAGGAGATGGGTGTCTCCTCGTTCAAATACTACATGTTCTACAAGGGCTTCAACCTGGCATCGTCGAGCCGCGACACCAAGGCGTTCCTGATGGCAGATGACTACGACCTCGGCCATCTGTTCGAGATCATGGAGATGGCGGCGTCGCTGAACGCCAAGAATTCCGGCAGGATCTCCGTGTCATTGCACTGCGAGCAGGCGGAGCTCATGCGCATCTTCATCGAGCGCGCGAAGACCGACCCGAGCGTGTCCGGATTGGCCGAGTACAGCGCCGGCCGCCCGCCCCTGACCGAGCGCCTCTCCATCGAGGAGGCCGGCGTGCTGGCCGACGCTACGGGTGTGGCCGTCAACTTCCTCCACCTCTCCAGCGAGGTCGCCCTCGACACCGCGCTGGATGTTCATCGCCGCCACCGCGACCTCGACATGCGCCGAGAGACGACGTTGCACCATCTCGCCCTCAACTGCGAGGGCCTGGAAGCCGCCGGCATCGGCCTCGGGGCGAAGGTCAACCCGCCGATCCGCCATGAGGCCGACAACGAGGCCCTCTGGAAGGCCCTCGCGCGGGGCGACATCAGCTGGGTGGCATCGGACCACGCGTGCTGCATGGAAGAGCACAAGGGAGACGACCTGTGGCCTGCATACCCCGGGTTCGGCGGCACCGCACTGCTGTACCCGGTGCTCGTGTCTGAGGGCTTCCACAAGCGTGGGATTCCGTTGGAGCGCATCGCCCAGGTGGCCAGCTCTGCGCCGGCGCAGGCTTACAACCTGTACGGCAAGAAGGGCACCATCGCCGTCGGCGCCGACGCCGACCTGGCCATCATCGACCTCGGCCTCACTCAGACCGTCACCACCGAGCTGTGCCGCTCCGCCCAAGACCACTGCCCGTTCGAAGGTGTCAAGGTCACGGGCTGGCCGACCACGACGATCGTCCGCGGCCACGTCATGTTCGACAATGGCGAGATCGCCGCCGAGTTCCCCGGCGAGTACACCAAGCGCTCCTGATCAGCCGCGCCAGCCCAACCGGGCGGAGAGGGCACGGGTGCGGGAGAGCAGCTCTGGGCGGGCTTCGTCGAGGGCCAGCTCGAAGCGTTCAGCTGGCCCGCAGACGCTGATGACCGCGACCACGGTGCCCTGGGCATCGTGGATGGGGGCGGCCACGGACATGGCGCCGGCTTGGCGCTCGCCGGTCGAGGTGGCCCACCCGACGGCGTGGATGCGGTCCAGCTCCTTGGCGAGCAGGCGGCGGTCGGAGACAGTGGCGGCGGTCAAGCCAGCGAGCTCGCCGTCGAGATATGCGGCGCGCTCGGCGTCCGGCAAGAACGCCAGGAACACCTTCGACGACGCGCCCGCGTGCAGGGGATACGGCTCTCCCAGCAGCACAGACATCTTCACCTCGCGCACGGGCGTCACCTGCTCGATGTAGACCCGGGTGTCACCGTTGCGGATCGACAACGTGGCCGTCTCGCGCGTCGCCTCCGACAGACCCGCGAGGACGGGCCGCGCCATGGCCCGCACGTCGACGCGGTCGAGATACGTCAGCCCAAGCTTGAGAACAGCCGGGCCGAGCGCGTAGCGCCGGGAGACGGGGTCGAGGTCGGCGAGCCCTCGGTCGACCAACGACGTGAGGATGCGGTGCACGACCGCCTTGGAAAGGCCGAGCGCCACACCGATCTCTGTCACGCCGAGGGTCCTGTGCTCGCGTTCGGTGAACAGCATGAGCACGTCGACGGCACGGTCGATCGTGGTCATTCCCGAGCGCGGCGCCTCGATGGCGGCGACCGAGGGTGGCGCGACAGCGCTGTCCATGCCGCTCAGCGTAGCGGGCGGTCCGCTGAGCGGAACAGCCTGGCACGCGCCGGAACAGTCCCGTCGCATGCAGCGATGCTTCTATGACACGGAAACGAGAACCGATCTACGTTCCGCGTTGTGACCACCGGCCCCCGGCGTGCTCTGCGCGCCGCCATCACGGCACTCGTCATCCCGCTGGCCGGCTGTTCGTCGTCGTACCCGACGCACTCGGTCGCGACGGTGCTCAACGTCGTGACGACCACGACGCAGGTCAGCGATCTGACCCGCGTCGTCGGCGGAGAGCGCATCCGCGTCACCCAGATCCTCAAGGCAAACATCGACCCCCACGACTACGAGCCGACGCCCGCAGACACCAAGGCCATCGGCGACGCCAAGGTCATCGTCATCAATGGGGTTGGCCTTGAGACGTGGCTCCAACCCCTGATCGACGCAAGCGGAACGAAGGTGCGCCCCACCGACACCTCGGCCGGTGTCCCGCTGCGAACCAGCGGATCAACCCCCGGCCCAGATCCTCACATCTGGCAGGATGTCCGCAACGCGAAGACGATGGTCGCAAGCATCGTGTCGGCCCTCAGCGCGGCCATGCCCTCTGCGGCGACGACCTTCCACTCGAACGGCGACA
>JAYUDU010000433.1:0-3810 GCA_043739605.1 Acidimicrobiales bacterium
CGCGGCGTGCCAAGACGCGGGTTTCGAGGTTGCGAGTGGTAGGCACAGACCGTGCGCGCGACGGGGACGAGGTGGCTGTCGGTCCACGCCGCTGGCCTCTTCATCGTGCTCGTTGGCCTCGCCGCGGTCGCCAGGCCGGGCACTGCGGTCAGCTCGGACGAGGGCGCGGGGATCTACCAGGCCGTGCTCCTCGAGCGCGGTACGTGGCTGTTGGCCCCCACCTTGCCAACGCTCGATCCTGGCAACATCCAACAGCCATTCCTCCGGGCCGACAGCGCAAGCAAGGGGAGGGCGCCGTACGCGAAGCATCCGGCCTATCCGGTGCTGCTGCGGGCGGCCCGCTTGCTTGGCGGTGTCGTTGGCATGACCGGTCTGGGTGTCGTTTCGTGCGTGCTGGCATCGCTGGCCGCGGCCGCGATCGCGGAGCGCATGCGGGGGGGCGCCGGGATCCTTGCGCTGTGGCTCGTCGGTGCCGCCAGCCCCCTGACGATCGACCAGAGCCTGGTCCTCGCGCACGCACCGGCGGCAGCTGCGGCCGGCCTTGCCACCCTAGCCTCGATGGTTTTGCTGGGCAGGCCAGGAGGCCGCGGCGGGGTGAGCATTGCGGCGTGGGGTGCTGGCCTCTTCGTAGGGACCGGGCTCCTCGTCGCGCTGCGCTCTGAGGGCATCCTGGCAACCGGGGCGTTGGCGATCGGGGTCGTCGTCGGATGCGGTCGGTGGGCACCCCGCCGCACCGGGGGTGTCGTTGCGATCATGGCCGCAGCCGTGGTCGTGGTGAAGCTCACAGAGCGAATCGTGATCGGCCAGATCGTCGGCCATGGGACGCTCGGCCTCGGGCAGCCCGAACCCGGGGCCGGGCTCCTCAGCGGACGGTGGCAGGCGTTTCGTTCGTCATGGCTTGAGACCTCCTACGCCGGCGATCGTCGCGACGCGCTCCTCGCTGCCGCCGCGTGTGCGGCGGCGCTCTTCGTGGTGCTGCAGCGGGTCGGCGCCACCAGGACGCTGCAGATGGTGGTCGGAAGCATCGCGGCAGCCGCTGCCTGTGGCTGGCTCGCCAGCTCTGGCGGGGCGCCGGGGCTCGTCCCTGGGCTCTTGCCGGCCACGCCGTGGTTGGCGGCCATCGTGTTCATCGGCATGACCGAGATGCGTCAGCCCATGATCAGGTTGGGTGCAACGACGCTTCTCGTCGGCGCCGGGGCCATCTTGGCAACGCAGTACTCCTTTGGCGGAGGTGTCGAGTGGGGAGGCCGCTTCTACGCGGTGCTGTTGCCCGTCGCGGGGGCGCTCGCCGCAGTTGGGCTGGCCAGCCACCGCAACCGCCTCGACGCCGCGGAACACTCCAGCGATGCGTCGCGATCCGGTTCCAGGTCGGTGTCGAGCGCCGTCGTCGGCGGTGTGGCCGTTGTCGTCACCGTCGGCGGCGTGCTCGCGGTGCGACACGCTCACGTCGCGACATCTCGTCTGGCGGCGGACGTGCGCCGAGCCGCCGACATGGTGGCGGTAGCCGACCGGGTAGGGGGTGGTCTCCCGCTGTCCGATCAACGCCCCATCGTGGTCTCGCCGCAACGTCTTTGGCCACAGCTGTTGTGGCCAGACTTCGATCGATACCAATGGGTCACCGCGGAGCTAGAGCAGCTGCCGTGTTCGTTCGCCGGTCTGCGCCAAGCCGGAGTCCGACACTTCGTCCTGGTCGGCCCGTTCCGAGACGATCTCGTTCAGCGGGCCAACGGTCAGGGCTATGCGCTCGATGGCACCGACGGGGCGTTCGTCGCGCGCGTCCGCCTCAAGCTGGATACGGCCGCGACCGTGCCCTCGTGTCCTGAACCATCGGCACCATGAGTTCAGCCATTCGGCGCGTGGCTGCGGCGACCGCATTCGTCGCTGCCGTGCAGCTGGGTGCGATGGCGTGGACGGGGACGGGCCAGGCCGTGAGCTCTGACGAGGGGGCGGCGATCCGCCAATCCCAACTTGCGGCACGCGGTAGCACGGCAGAGCCGCTGCATCTGCCCGCCGTCGATCCCACCGGCGCTCGCCAGCCTTATCACAGAGCCGACGTCACCAGGTTTGGTCGGGTGCCCTACGCCAAGCATCCCGCCTACCCACTCCTGCTGCGCATCTCAGCATGGGCTGGCGGGGCAAGTGGAATGAGTGCTGTCGGCGTGGTGTCCGTCATCGTCGCGTCTGCGTGCGCCGGTCTCGCCGCGTCGCGATTGGACGCGAGGGCCGGGCCTATCGCCACCCTGGGCCTCGGCCTGCTCTCGCCCCTCGCCGTGGATGCGCACCTCGTGCTGGCTCATGCTCCGGCCGCGGCTGCGGTCGCCGCCGCGCTCGTCGCTGCTCCTTTGACCGCGACGCCGGCCACGCGCTCGCGCGGCGCAGCCCGATGGCTGGCCGTCGGCGCATTGTTGGCGGTTGCGACCCTGCTGCGGACCGAGGCGCTGTTCCTCGGGCCGGTGGTCGGGGCGGTGGTCGCAGCGAGCGTGCTCGCCCGGCACGCCGCCCAGGCTCCCTTGACCGCAGTTCGTTCGGCCGAACGACTCTTCGTCGCCGGGCTGATCCTCGTGCCGACGGCGGTAGCGGCCGTGGCCGACCGCGCCTGGTCGGGTGTCGTCTCGGGAGCGCCCGTCACGCCGACGGTGCCGATCACCCGCGAGGCGTTCATCCCCGGGCGACTCCGGGCGGTGCGTGAGTCGTTCCTCGCGCCTGCGTATGGAGGCGACATGCGCTCCGCGCTGCTAGTCGTTGGCCCGGTTGCTCTGCTTGTGGCGGTGGTCCTGATTCGCCGCCGGGGCGCCGCGCTCATCATCGTTCTCCTGGCTGGGGTCGCGCCGGTGGTGGTCGCTCGGTGGTTGGCTGGCGGTCACGTCGATCTTGTGCCTGGCCTGGTGGTCGCATGCCCGAGCATCGGCGCGTTCATCGGGCTGGCGAGTCGCCGCTCGACGTGGCCCGACCCGCGCCACGACCCAGAGGGCGGAGTTGCGCTGGCGACGCTGTTGTGCGCACTGCCGGTCTTTCTCACTCAGTACAGCTTTGGGGGCGGAGCTGAATGGGGCGGCAGGTTCTACGCCATCCTGTTGCCGATCGCGGCCATCCCGATCGCCGTGTGGACCGTCCGATGGTGGGACGGTGCCGTCGACCTCGCAGTGCTCCCGACGCGGATCGTGCTGGTGTGTGCGGCCGTCGCGACCGGTGCAATGACCGTCGGAGGGTTTGTGACGGTCCGTCAATCCCATCGAGCAGCCGAACTCCTGGAGCGCACCATTCTCGCGCAAGCCGAGCTCGCTCGACCGTTTGGCGCACGGAGCGCTCTGCGACCGGTCGTGGTGACGTCCCGGACCCTACTTCCGCAGCTCATCTGGCCCATCAGCGATCAGGTCGAGTGGCTGGTCCCAGAAGATGCTGACCTTCGTTGCGCGCTGATCGATCTTCACCGTGTGGGGCGCGCTGCGGTGGTGCTCGTATCGATCCAGCCCAGGGTCGACGAGGCGACCGCGGCTTCGGCCGGTTGGCTGGCCGACCTCTCGGCGGGCCGCGGCGGCGCCACGTTGACCGTGACCATCCTGCGCGAGGCGTCGGTTGATGGAGCGCGCGATGGATGCGAACCGGCGACGCCCCTTCGGCGGTGAGCCGTCGTTGCTGGCGTCGGCGTCTCCCTGGGCGCCCGTGTCCGTTCGGGCGCGCCCGACGCCAGACACGAGGCGTCGGCCGCCGCCATCGAACGCATGTACGATCCGCCGCCATGGCTGATCGGCTGATCGTTCGGGGCGCACGCGAGCACAACCTCAAGAACGTGTCGATCGACATTCCGAG
>JAYUDU010000434.1:0-3802 GCA_043739605.1 Acidimicrobiales bacterium
GCATCGCGGAGCAGCTCCGGTCCGCCGTCAGAGCCGCACATGCCAACCGCGATGCCGACCGCGGCACTGACCCGCACCGTGTGACCGTCAATCTCGAACGGATGCCGCAGGACTCGGTGGTAGCGCGCCGCGACGCGGCGGGCTCGTTTGGCGACGGCCGCAGGCTCCTGGTCGGCCAAGACCAGGGCGACCAGCTTCGGGCCAGCTCTGGCGAGCTCGCCAAGCCCATCCGATGCGCATCTGAGGCGGACCACGACAGCCCGCAGCAGCGCATCGGCCGCCTGCTGGCCGAGGCTGCCGATGACGACGTCCAGCCGTTCGATCTCGACCGCGACCACGGCTACGGAGCGGTCGTGGGGTTCGGTCCCATTCCCGGGCGAGTCAAGCGCTGTCTGCAGCCACTCCAACAACATGGTCCGGTTCGCGAGCCCGGTGACGACATCGTGGAAGGCATGCTCGAAGAGCATGCGCTGCGCGACGCGGCGAGGGGTGAGGTCGCTGATCTGAAGCAGGGCAAGCGGTCCATCGCCAGCGCGCTCGGACGGGACGGCGGCGACGATCACGTCGCACCAGCGCGTGGATCCGTCGGCGTGGAGGTGACGCTTCTCGACGCGGAACGACGTTCGCTCCCCCGCAAGCAGCTCCCGCATGAGGTCCGACCCAAGCCCGCGGTCGTCGGGGTGGGTGAAGCGCTCCTCATCCCAACGGCCGAGCACGTCGGCTTCCTCGCCCCCCACAAGGTCGAGGAAGGCCTTGTTGACCATCAGCACACGACCCTTGTGGTCGGCGAGCACGATAGCGCTCGGGCTGTGAGAGAACGCCACCTCCAGGAGTCGTGCGGTCCTGTGGGCGCGTTCGCTGCCCCCCCGCAGCTGGACGGTCCCGGCGCGCTCGTCGATCGCCATGGCGGCGGCGAGGAGCGCCCCGGCCATCGAGACCAGGTGTTCCAGTCGTCCGACGATGGCGGGCGTGAACAGGTCGAGGCGGGGGTCGGCGAGCCGGAGCCTCCCAAGGAGGTGGCCGTCGTGGATGATCGCCAGCGTGCACACGGAGCCGAGGCTGGCGCCACCATCCTGGTCACCAGTGTGGTCACCACCACGAGGCCCGGCCGGCGAGGCCTCGGAGCCCGCCAGATCCACGCACGCGCGGCCACAACCAGCCACGGCCAGCGCCGCATCGGCCACGGTCGCGAGGAGCCGGGGAAGTGTCGTCTCCGTGGCAGTCGTGGCCATGCTCTCCCCAGCTCTTGTGTGTTCGGGCGCAGTGTCTCTGTGCGTAACGATGGTGGAGTCGGGATCTCGCGCGCCGGCAGAAATTTCTCCAGCCAGCGAGCCGCGCTGGTAACACCCTGGCCGTCGCGACACGTGGTGCAACCTCGAAGGCGGTCGGCAGGTCAGACTCGCCCGATGACCGGACTGCTCGAAGGTAAGAAGATCCTCGTCACCGGGGTTCTGACGGACTCGTCGTTGGCGTTCGCCACCGCGGCCAAGGCGATCGAAGAGGGGGCGGACATCGTCCTCACCGGGGCGGGCCGGGGCATGGGGCTGACCACCCGGGTGGCGCGCCGCCTGCCCGGCGACACCCCGCCCGACGTGCTGGAGATGGACGTCACGGTGCCGGAGCAGGTCGAGGCCGTGGTCGCGACCTTGACAGAGCGTTGGGGCCGGCTCGACGGTGCCCTCCACGCCATCGCCTATGCCCCCCCCACCTGCCTCGGCGGCGGGTTCCTCGAAGCGCCGTGGGAAGACGTCGCGGTTGCCGTGCACATCAGTGCGTTCTCCTTGAAGACGCTGGCGGCCTCGTTCGCACCGCTGATGCGTGTCGCCGGCGGCGGCTCTGTCGTCGGCCTCGATTTCGACGCCACCGTCGCATGGCCCTCGTACGACTGGATGGGTGTGGCCAAGGCTGCCCTCGAAAGCTGCACCCGCTACCTCGCCCGTGAGCTGGGCCCAGACAACATCCGTGTCAACCTCGTCGCCGCCGGTCCTGTGAAGACGATCGCCGCCAAGGGCATCCCCGGCTTCTCCAGGTTCGAGGATGTGTGGGACGAGCGGGCCCCCCTCGGCTGGGACGTCACCGACGCAGACCCGGTTGCGCGTGCCTGCGTCGCCCTGCTGTCCGATTGGTTTCCGAAGACCACCGGGTCGATGGTCCACGTCGACGGCGGCTTCCACGCCATCGGCGCCTGACGTGGCCGTCGCGCTGGTCACCGGCGGCAACAGGGGCATCGGTCTTGCGTGCGCGCAGGCGCTGGCGGCGGCGGGCCATGAGGTAGCCGTCACCGCTCGATCCGGCGAGGTCGATGGCTTCTTGACCGTCAACGCCGACGTCACCGACTCAGCCGCCATCGACGCGGCCTTCTCGCAGGTCGAGGCGCAGTTGGGGCCGATCGGCATCCTCGTCGCCAATGCGGGCATCACGTCCGACGGGTTGGCCATGACGACCAAGGACGAGGACTTCGCCAGGGTGCTCGACGCCAACCTCCACGGCGCGTTCCGAGCGATTCGGCGGGTGCTGCGCCCGATGCTGAAGGCCCGCAGCGGCCGCATCATCCTGATGGGTTCTGTGGTCGGCCTGACCGGCAGCGGGGGTCAAGCCAGCTATGCCGCGTCCAAGGCGGGTCTGGTCGGCCTAGCCCGCGCCATCGCCCGCGAGGTCGGCAGCCGCGGCATCACCGCCAACGTGGTTGCGCCTGGCTTCATCGAGACGGACATGACCGCCGCGCTGAACGACAAGGTGCGCGCCGCCGCCCTGGAACAGATCCCGCTCGGCCGCTTGGCCACCCCCGCGGAGGTCGCAGGCGTCGTCGCGTTCCTCGCATCGCCGGCCGCCGCATACATCACCGGCGCGGTCATCCCGGTCGACGGCGGCATGGGCATGGGCCATTGAGCTTGGGGCGGGCGCTTCTCTGCTTCCCTGCTTGCTTCGCGTCGCTCGATCGCCGTGCCCGTGGAGATCTGCCCGGCGCCCGACATCGACACGTACTCGTTTCACCACGTCGTTGACGGCATCACCGTCCACGCTGCGCCGAGCCCTGCGCTCGACGTCAAGGTGGTCATCGAACGGGCCGACGGCACTCCGGTCGCGACCATTGACGCGAAGAATGCCGGAATCGCCGAGGACAAGGCGCTGCTGTTGCCTACGGGCGACTACTTCGCCGTCGTGTCGTCGTACGCATCGCGGACGCTCGGTTCCTACGACCTCACGCTGACGTCCAACACCATCGACTGCACGGACACCCACGAAGGCGGTGAGGCCCTGGCGACACCAGACGCCTACGCAACCGGCTACACCGGCGCTATCTGCCCGGCAGCCGACGCCGAATTCGTCCGCTTCGACACCGCCGGAGGCGACGTCACCGTCGCCGCGGGCGCCGACGCCTATCTCGATGTGGTGCTCGAGGTCTTCGACAGCACCGGCACGCTCGTCGCCGGGGGCCACATCGACGACCGCTACGAGGGCGACCCAGAGTCCAGGGTGCTTCACTCGGTTCCGGCGGGCAGCTACACCGTGAAGGTGACCTCGTTTCGGGCGGCTTCGCGCGGTGGGTATCGGCTCAGCGTGACGACCGCACCCTCAGGATCGTGACGTGACGCGACGGCCGGCGTTGGGCACGCTCGTCACTGCCGTTCTGACGCTGGCCGTCGCCGCCCCGATCGTGGCGGCGGTGCTCACGATCTGGCTTCGGGGTTGGGCGGTGCAGTCGGTCCTCACCGGGTCGATGGCGCCGTCGATCCGTCCGGGCGCCGCCGTCGTGCTCGAACCGGTGCGGGCGGTCGAGGTGCGGATCGGCGACGTCATC
>JAYUDU010000435.1:0-3786 GCA_043739605.1 Acidimicrobiales bacterium
CGTACTGCTCCGCCGGCAGGCCGAAGGCGTCGAAGCCGATGGTGTGCAACACGTTGTGGCCAGTCATGCGCAGGAAGCGGGCGTATACGTCGGTGGCGATGAACCCCAGCGGATGGCCGACGTGCAGCCCCTCGCCCGATGGATACGGGAACATGTCGAGGATGAACGCCTTCGGCGCGTCGGCGCCAACCGCACCCGAAGCGCGGTCGCACACCCCGGCCAGCGGACCGGACGCGTTGGCCGCCCTGAACGTCCCGTTGTCGGCCCAGAATCCCTGCCAGCGTCCCTCAAGCTCGCCGGCCAACTTCGCGGAGTACCGGAACGACGGGGCGGCGACGTGGGCCTCGGACATGCGGCGGAGCCTACCGAGCGGCCTGCACCCGCCCGAATCGGCGGCCCGTCGGCCACGGCCAAGCGGATGCGAGGAACGAGCATCGAGGAGGCCGTACAGACAGTTGGGGCGGGAGTTCTTGACTAACTCAGTCACCAATGGTGTACTCACCGAGTGCATCTGGATCCTCTGCTTTCGCTTACCGGACTCGGCGTCGGCTTCATCGTCGGCCTCACCGGCATGGGCGGCGGCGCGCTGATGACGCCGCTCCTGGTCCTGCTGTTCGGCATCCAACCCCTCGCAGCCGTCTCGAGCGATCTGGTGGCGGCCCTCGTCATGAAGCCCGTCGGAGGCGGCGTGCACCTGCGGCGCGGCACCGTCAACCTCAAGATCGTCGCCTGGCTGATGGCCGGTTCGATCCCCGCCGCGTTCGCAGGCGTGCTCGTCCTCAAGTCGCTCGGCGACGGCACTGCGGTGGCGGACCGGCTGAAGATCGCACTCGGTCTTGCCCTGTGCGTCGCCGCCGCCGCGATGGTCGTCAAGTCTCGCCTCGCGGTGCGCCGGGCTCGCACCCTCGGCGTCGGCGAGGCGCAAGACGCCACCGAGGTTGCGGTGCGCCCGCTCCTCACTGCGGGCGTTGGCGCCATCGGCGGACTGCTCGTCGGCATGACCTCAGTCGGCTCTGGCTCACTCATCATCGTGCTGCTGTTGCTCGTGTACCCCAAGCTCACCGCGAAATCGCTGGTCGGCACGGACCTCGTCCAGGCCATCCCCCTGGTGGCGTCGGCGACGCTCGGCCACGTGCTGTTCGGCGACGTCCACCTCGCCATCACCGGTTCACTGCTCATCGGCAGCATCCCCGGCGTCTACCTCGGCGCCCGCCTCTCGGCGAAGGCCGACGACGCGCTCATTCGCCCGATCCTGGTGCTGGTGCTGCTCCTCTCCGGGGCCAAGCTGCTCGGCGCGCCGACGACGCTCGTCGGCCTCGGCGCCATCCCCGGCGTGCTCCTCGCCCTCTACCCGACGGCCAAGCGCCTCACCCCGAAGCGCATCGGCGCGGCGACCGCTGCCAGTCGTTCGCCCCTGGAGATTATCGAAGTTGTCCCTGGTTGATAAACCCTGACAAACCTGACAAACCTATCACGGACGCGAGCTTTTCAAGGTGCGTCTCGACCGCACGACCGAGCTCGAACGCGCGTATCTCCGCGCGATGGCGGCACTTGGTCCAGACCCCCACGCCGCTGCCGAGGTGGCCAAGCTGCTCAAGCGAACGTCACAGCAGGTGGGCCCCACGCGGGCACGACTCATCGGCAAAGGTCTCCTGTACACGCCGTCGTACGGCTACGCGTCGTTCACGGTTCCGCAATTCGACCGCTACATGCGACGGACCGCCCAGATGGAGATACCCCCACGGCGCCCTCGTCCGCCGACGGAGCGCTTGTGAACCGGTCCGGAGGGCGCCTTGAGCCACCAGCGCCATCCCTGACGAGGTCGCTTCAATACCTCTCGCGGCGCTTCCAAGAGTCGGGGTCGTCGATGAGGGCGGCGACCGGCAGCGGGAACGTGCCGTCGAGGATGTCGGCGATGGTGACGACCTCGACGACGGTGCGCAGCGCCGCCCGCGCCGCGATCCACACGTTGACGAGATGGGCGGCCGCGCCCTCGTACTCGGCGTCCTCTGGGCGCAGGCCGCGCACGTCGGCCAGCGGGCCGTCGACGGCACGGATCACGTCGGCGACGGTGATCTCCGACGGTGACCGCACGAGCCGATGCCCGCCATCCGGCCCCCGCGTCGACAACACCAGGCCGGACCGCTTGAGCTGGCCAAGGATCGCCTCCACCGACGCCCCCGGCAGTCCCTGCGCAGTAGCGATGGTCTCCGCCTTCACCGGCCGCGCTGCTCGGCCTGCGGCGCCAGCTTCGGCCAAGACGAGCACCGCGCGCATCGCATAGTCGGCCCGCGCGGAGATGTGCACCGGTGCAGCCTGCACGATGGTCGCAGGCGGCGCGACGAACCTCCCTCGACGCGTCCACCAGGTGGACGCGATGTCCCACTCGACGAGACGGGAATCTTGACCAGTCCACTCGGGTTTCGACTATCGTGCACCCCGTGACCGTCGTGGAACGCCCTCTCGCCGACCAGCTGCCGCGGGCGCCGTGGTCGCCGGTGGAGCCCTCGTTCATCGCCGCGTGCGCCAAGGACATCGACAAGTTCGAGGTCGACCTCGCTGGCTACCTGGCTGAGGAGATCGACGAGGACGTGTTCCGAGTCTGTCGCCTCAACATGGGGGTGTACGGACAGCGCCAGGGCGGCCGCAACCAGATGCTGCGCGTCAAGGCCCCCTACGGCACCATCACGCCGGACCAGCTCGACGAGTTCGGCAACATCGCCGCAGAGTTCTCCCGGGGCTGGGGCCACCTCACCACCCGACAGAACGTCCAGTTCCACTTCATCCAGCTCGAACAGATGCCCCAGGTGCTGCGCCGCCTCGCGGCCGTCGGCGTCACCAGCCGTGAGGCATGCGGCGACACGGTCCGCAACGTCACCGGGTGCCACCTCGCCGGCGCCTGCCCGCACGAGGTGCTCGACATCACCGCGTGGGGCGAGGCCGCGTTCCGCCAGTTCCTCCGCAGCCCGTACGCCCAGCGCCTTCCTCGCAAGTTCAAGATCAACTTCTCCGGCTGCGCCACGGACTGCGGCCAGGCGATGTTCAACGACGTCGGCGTCGTCGGCGTGCTGCGTCCATCGACCGCGCCCGGAGCACCCGACGGTACGACCGAAGCGGGCTTTCGCATCTTCGTGGCCGGCGGGCTCGGAGCCAACCCCCATCCGGCGTTCGCCCTCGAGGACTTCACTCCTCGCGAGGACCTGCTGCCGACGATCGAGGCAACGCTTCGCACGTTCGACCACTACGGCAACCGCGACAACAAGCTTCGAGCGCGCCTCAAGTGGGTGTGCGCCTCCATGGGTGTCGAAGGCCTGCGCGAGCGCATCTTGAAGGAACGCAAGTTCCTCAGGGCCAGCGCGACGTGGCCGGGGCCCGGCATCCCCGACGTGGTGCAGGAGTGGGGCGACGCCCCGGCGGGCGCAGGCCTCGGCCCGACGTCCGGCTCGCCTTCGATCACCAACGTTGGCGCAGAGCAGCCCGTGCTGTTCACCCGCAAGGCCGGCCAGGCGGCGCCCGATGCCATCGGGGCATGGGACGCCGCCAACGTCGTGCGCGGGCGGGCCAATGGCACCGTCAGCGCCTACGCGTGGTGCCGCCTTGGCGACATCACCACCGCGCAGTTCCACGGCCTCGCAGACCTCCAGCGCCGCTTCAACGCGGAGGTGCGGGTGACCAACCGACAGAACCTCGTGTTCCGGGGCCTCAGCGAAGACCAGCTGCCCCAGCTACATGCGGGCCTCGCGGCCATCGGCATGGCAGAGCCCGGCGCAGAGCTGGCCCGTGACG
>JAYUDU010000436.1:0-9531 GCA_043739605.1 Acidimicrobiales bacterium
GGTGGCAACCAGCTGCTCTAGCTCTGCGTACCAGCGGGGGTGCAAGGCCGCGAATGCGAGATCTTCCAGCTGCCACTTGATGTCCTGGATGCCAAGACGATGCGCGAGGGGCGCATAGATGTCGAGCGTCTCCTGGGCGGTGCGCTCCTGCTTCCACACGGGCATCGCGGCGATCGTCCGCATGTTGTGCAGCCTGTCGGCCAGCTTGATGAGCAGGACCCGACCGTCCTTGGCCATCGAGACCAACATCTTGCGGATGGTCGCGGCCTGCTGGGCTTCCTTGGAGGCGAAGTCGACGCGCTCTAGCTTCGTGACCCCATCGACGATGGCGGCGACCTGCGGCCCGAAGCCCGCCTCGACGTCGGCCAACGAGAGCTCGGTGTCCTCGACCGCATCGTGCAAGAGGGCCGCCGCCAGCGTGACGTCATCGAGCCCCAGGCGAGCCAGCACCAACGCAACGGCCAGCGGATGGGTGATGTAGGGCTCACCGGACCGGCGCGTCTGGCCGACGTGGGCGGCGTCGGCCGCCTGATACGCCCGCAGCACCAACGCGGGATCGGCCTTGGGGCGGCGAGCGCGGTACTCGTCGATGACGCCCTGGATCTCGTCGGGGATCGCGGCCGCGCGCCGCCATGGCAGGACGGTGGCCATGTCCGGACCGGCCCTCAGACCCCGAGTGCGAGCAGGGCCGCAGCTGGCGCAGACCGACCGGCGGCGCCCTTGCCACGGTACGGCGCATCGAACGCCAAGATATTCATAGACCGATGGTAGCCACGCACGCGCCGGACGAACGTACGCTCTCCCCGCCAGGGATTGACGTTGCGGGGGTTGCGGGGGCGATCCCGCCTCCTCGGCAAGCCGCGCCGCCGAACTGGTCGCGCCTGCGGCGTCGCACTCGGACGTGTCCTGAACACCGCTTTTAGTACGTGAGGAGGGCGTGCACCGGGATGTCTGGGGGCAGGACGCTTCGGCCGCCGAGGAAGGTCAGCTCGATGAGGAACGCCGCCGCAACGACCACGCCACCGAGGCCCTGGATCAGCTGCACTGCGGCGGCTGCGGTACCGCCGGTAGCGAGGACATCGTCGACGATGAGGACCCGCTCGCCCGGTGCGATGGCATCGGTGTGGATCTCGATCCGGTCGGTGCCGTACTCGAGCCCGTAGTTGACGCCTGCGACGACGAATGGCAGCTTTCCCGCCTTGCGGATGGGGATGAACCCCGCACGGAGGCGCACGGCAACGGGGGTCGCCAGAACAAACCCCCTGGCCTCGATGCCGGCCACCTTGTCGACGACCGGAGCGGAGTCGGAGACGAACGGGCCGGCCAAGCCATCGAGCGCACACTGCAACGCAACCGGGTCGCCGAGCAGGGGTGTGATGTCCTTGAACGAGATGCCCGGGGCCGGGAAGTCCTGGACGTCGCGCACGAAGGAAGCAAGGTCGATGGCCAACCGGCTCAGCGCTTCTTCGTCTTCTTGCGAGCGCGGGGCTGGATGACCGGACGCTGGACGTCCGTGCCGACGAGCACTGGTGAGCCGTCGGCGTCGAACGCCACCGCCACCGCGGTGCCGGTGGGGCGCAGCACGCCGCCCGCCAGCCCACGCGGTGTGACGCCGGCCGAGACCGCGGCCGATGGGCCACGTATGGATCCTGTGAACGTGCCCAGCTCTCCACGAGCTTCGAGCCGGGAGCGCACCGCCCTCCACCGCGGCTCGCGCTCCTTCAACATGGCCAGCACCGGCGCCGCGATGGCGATGGACGAATACGCGCCGGTCAGCAAGCCAACGAACAACGCCAGCCCGAAGTCCTCGAGGGTGGTGGCACCGAGCACCAACGACCCGATGACGAGCACAGACAGGATGGGCAGGATGGCAACGAGCGACGTGTTGAGCGACCGCATCAACGTCTGGTTCATCGACAGGTCGACGATGTCCGAGTACGTCGCCCGACCAGACGACCCGTGGCTCTTGACGTTCTCGTCGATGCGGTCGAACACGACGACGGTGTCATAGAGCGAGTAGCCGAGGATCGTCAGGAAGGCGATGACCGACGCAGGCGTGACCTCAAAGCCGGCCAACGCGTAGATGCCGACCGTGATGACGATGTCATGCACCACCGCAACCAGGGCAGCCGCGGCCATGCGCCACTCGAAGCGGATGGCCAGGAACGCGGCAATGGCGAGGAAGAACAGCACCAGCGCGTTGCGCGCCTTCGCGGTGATCTCACCGCCCCAGCTGGGGCCGACGGTGTTGACCGACACCTCTTTGCCGCCGACGAGACTCGAGAGCTTCTCGCGGACCTCGATCGTCTTCGCCTGACGGACATCGGCGGTGCCCCGCAGCTTGGTCTGCACGCGGAGAGTGTCGGTGCCGAGGCGCACGATGCGTGCTTCCGCGAGCCCAAGGGGACGCAGCTCGTCACGAGCCTTCGTGACGGAGACCTGGGGCGCCCGCACCTCCCATGCCGTCCCGCCCCTAAAGTCGATGCCGAAGTTGAGACCGTTGATGGCCAGCCCAATGATGCCGACGAGGATCACGAACGCGGAGATGCCGAAGCCGACGTTGCGACGGCCGGTGAACGGGATTTGGGTGTTGCCGTGATAGAGCCGATGGCCGAGCCCGGTCTTCTCCTTGACGTCGCGGCGCCGGGTCCGGCGGGGAACCGCGGTCTCCGCCGCTTCGCTGTCGTCGACCCCGTAGAGCTCGTCCTCATCAGCAGTGGCGGGGGTGGCGAGCACGGCTGGGGCGACCTCGCCGGGTGGTGAGGTTGGCGACGCCTCTGTGACTCCGTGAGGGTCTGGCTCGCGGACGGGCTGCGGGTCGTCGCTCATGCCGGCACCCCCGATGTCTGGGCGAGGCCGCGGGCGACGCCGAAGAAGCGGGCCTCTGTGAAGAAGCGACTGCGGCCGAGGAGCGACACCATCGTGCGGGTGAAGAACCAGGCGACCACGCAGTCGAGCACCGTGGACAACGCCAGGTTGAGAGCGAACCCACGAACCGGGCCGACGGCGAGAAGATAGAGGATGGTCGCTCCGATGAACGAGGTGGCATCTGCCACGAGGATGGTGCGCCACGCACGCTGGAAGCTCCGGTCTACGGAGCTGCGGACACTCTTGCCCGCCCCGACATCGTCCTTCAGGCGTTCGAAGAACACGATGTAGGAGTCGACGGTGACCCCGACGGACACGATCACTCCGGTGGCTCCCGACAACGACAACGTCAGCCCCGCCTGGGACGACAAGAGGGACAGCACGGTGTACAGCAGCGAACCCGAGACGAGCAGGCCGAGCACGACGACGACACCGAGCGCTCGGTAGTAGACGAGCATGTAGAGGAGAACGAGACCGAGGCCGATGGCACCGGCCACGAGACCGGCGTGAAGCGAGTCCCGACCGAGACTGGCCGACACCGTCTGGCTGGTTTGCACCTCCAGCTCGACGGGCAGCGAGCCGTAGCGCAGCACCAACGCCAGGTCCTTGGCGTCGCCCTCGGTGAAGCTGCCGGTGATCTGGCCCCGGCCGCCGAAGCTGGCGGTCTGGAAGGTGGGTGCGCTCTTCACCACACCATCGAGGACGATGGCGACCTGCTTGCCGACGTTGGCGGCGGCGATGTTGTCGAGCACCCCTGCGCCCTTTCCGGTCGTGGTGAAGCCGACAGACCACTGGCCGGTCTGGGAGTTGAAGTCGGCGGTGGCGCCGTTGAGGATGGTGCCGTCGGCAAGCTGGGGGCCGAGGCGATAGCGCCGCAGCTCGACCTCTTTGCCCTTCTTGTCACGGACCATCTCTGGCAACACGACGGTGGCGTCCGCAGTATCGCCGGCCCTGTCGGTGCTCGGCTCCGACGTGGGATCGGCCGGGATGGCTGGCGGGAGCGACTGCAGGACCGAGCGGAAGCGGAGCTGCGCCGTCTGGCCAACGAGCGCCAGAAGTCGGTCCTTGTCCTTGGCGTTGCTGAGCCCGGCGACCTCGATGACGATGTTTCGGCCCTGAACGGTGACATCTGGCTCTGCGACACCCAACCCGTCGACGCGCTGCTGGATGATGCTGCGCGCTTGGCGGACGCGCTCGATCGGCACGCCGCTGACCCGGGGCGCCAGCACGACGGACACGCCGCCCTGGAGGTCGAGACCCAACGTCGGCTTGGTCGATGTGGCGAGCATCGTGCCCAACCCGACCGCCGCCAAGACGATGATGAAGAGGAGAGACGCCAACGTCCACGCCCGGTTCCGCTGCACGGGGAGCGCACCCTAGTTGGACCCGCCGACCCCCGGCGCGCAGGCCCTCGTGCGCGGCGCCTGCGAGATGTTCACATCATGAGGCTCGCATCTCGACGCGAGATGAGGCACACTTACGCATCGGCCCAATGGGGGGCCCTTCATCACTCCCGCGAGGCTGAGGTCGCATGGCGCTACGTATCGACGATGTCGACCTGATCAGAGACCGCACGCTCGTCGAGCGGTTCCAGGCCGGCGACGAATCTGCGTTCGACGAGCTGTACACCCGGTACTACCGCCGACTCGAGCGCTTCTGCGTGAAGCGCGTCGGAGACGCCGCCGAAGCGGAAGAGGTCGCACAGGAGGCGTTCGCCCGCGCCTACCGGGCCATGCCCCGCCTTGGCGGCGAGCGCCGCTTCTACCCCTGGGTCAGCGTCATTGCCGCCCGCCTGTGCGTCGACACCCACCGGCGCCGCGCCCGCACCCAGCCGAGCGACGACATCGACATGGGCAGCACCGACGGCGGCCACGACGCCATCATGCGCCAGGTCGACATCACCCACCTCGGCCTCGCCATGAACCGCCTCGGATCGCGTCACCGTGAGGTGTTGCAGTTCCGTGAGCACGAGGGCTGGTCCTACCAGCGCATCGCCGAGCACTACGACGTCTCGCTCGGCACCGTCGAGGCCTTGCTGTTCCGGGCCCGCAAGGCGCTTCGCCGAGAGTTCCTCGCCGTCGCTGGCGACACCCCGCGCGGGCTGATGGCCGTGCCGGCCCTCGCGTGGATTGCCCGGTCGGCGGCGGGCCTCCGCTCGAAGATCGCGCTGGGCCGCCACCTGCCTGCACTGCTCTCCAGCGGCGCCGTGGCCGTCGCCGTCGGGTCTGTTGCGTTGCTGGGATCTGGCATCGTGCCGCTCACCAGGCCAGCGCACCTCGGTGGCCCCGCGCCGGCCATCAGCGTCGGCATCGCACACGCGACCCCCGCAGGGTCGGCCTCCGTCGAGCCAGTTCGTGGCACAAGCATCGTCGCCACCACAGCGACAACGAGCGCAGCCACCACCGGCCCGAGCCGCAGCCGCCGGGCCACGCCGACCGCGACCCCGCTCCCTGGCCTCACCAGAACGGCCGGCGATACCACCGGTCCTGCCGAGCACGGCGACGTGAGCGTCGACGTCGACGCAGCCCGGGCCATCGTCAACATCCCATCGACCGTCGGAGAAACCTCCGATGGCCTCATCAAGGCGGTCAACAAGTGAAGTTCCGATCCCGACTCGCACTGGCGGCCGGCGGTGCGGCCCTCACGCTTGCGGGCATCGCGCCTGCTGCGGTCGCCACCACCGTGCGCCCACCAACGGTGTCACCGACGGTCACGCCCGCCTCAAGCGAAGACCCCCCGATCTGCGTGTACATCAAGGCGGAGAATGCCACGTACTGCTACAGCACCGAGCCAACCTGGAACCTGATCTCGGACATCGTCCACGCCATCAGAGGCCCACTCGGCGTCTGACGCTCACGCGGCGTCATCCGCCAAAGAGCGTCGATCCGGCGTCGCCGGCCACCGGGGGCGCCACCATGCCGAGGTGCGCCCACGCATCTGGGCCTGCCATGCGTCCGCGCGGGGTGCGGACCAGCAGTCCGAGCTGCAGCAAGTAGGGCTCGTACACCTCTTCGAGAGTTGTTGGCTCTTCGCCGATACTGATCGCGAGCGTCGAGAGTCCGACGGGGCCGCCCCTGAACTGGCGGCACAATCGGCCGAGGAGCGCACGGTCGACCTTGTCGAGGCCAAGGTCGTCGACCTCAAGCCAGACCAGGGCCTGCGCTGCGAGCGCCACATCGACGCGCCCATCGGCCCGCACCTCGGCAAAGTCACGCACCCGGCGGAGCAGCCGGTTGGCGATGCGCGGCGTACCTCGACTGCGTCGGGCGATCTCGTAGGCCCCGCCCGCGTCGATGTCGACGCCAAGGATGGCAGCCGCCCGCACCACGATCGCGACGAGGTCATCGACGGGGTAGTGGTCGAGGCGCTCGACCAGACCGAAGCGGTCGCGGAGCGGACCGGTGATGAGCCCCGTCCTGGTCGTCGCCCCGACGAGGGTGAACCGGTCGAGGTCGAGACGGATGCTGCGCGCCGCGGGCCCCTTGCCCAGGATGATGTCGACGCAGAAGTCTTCCATCGCCGGGTACAAGACCTCCTCGACCTCGCGCGGGAGACGGTGGATCTCGTCGATGAACAGCACATCGCCGACACCGAGATCGGTGAGGATGGCGGCAACGTCGCCGGCGCGGGTGAGTGCTGGGCCGGCCGTGACCCGCAGGTTGGTGCCCATCTCCGCGGCGATGATGCCGGCCATCGAGGTCTTGCCGAGGCCAGGGGGGCCGGCGAGCAGGACGTGGTCTGCCGCCTGGCCTCGCCTACGGGCAGCTTCCAGCACGACGCTCAGGTGCTCCTTCAACGTGGCCTGGCCGACGAACTCGGTCAGGCGGCGGGGGCGGAGGCTGACCTCGTCCGGGCTGAGTCCCGGCCCATCCTCGTCCGGCGCCGCCGCTGGTGCCACGGCCCGAGCGGGCTCGCCGTCGCCGAGCACCTCGATGCGGGGGCTCATCGGGCCGCGGTGCGCAGCGCATGGCGCACGAGGGTCTCGACGGGCAGCGTGAGGTCGAGGTCTGATGTGGCCTCAACGACCTCTGACGGGGTGTAGCCGAGGGTCTCAAGTGCAGCTCGCACCTCGCCGAGCGTGCTGCGACCGCCGGATGGATCGACCGAGGAGTGACCGCCTTGGGCCAGCGTCATCGGGCCAAGGTCGCCCATGTCGGCACCCAGCCGCGACTTCAGCTCGATGGCCAGCTTGGCGGCGGTCTTCTTTCCGACGCCAGGGATGAGGCACAGCGCCGCGAGGTCGTCGGTGGCGACGGCCCGCCGCAGGCCGTCCGGACGATGCACCGTCAGCGCCGACAGGGCCAGCCCTGGCCCCACACCCGGCGCGCCGATGAGCGCCTCGAAGCAGGCCCGCTCGTCGCGATCCGCGAAGCCGTAGAGGACCAGGGCGTCCTCCCGCACGTGGGTGTGCACCCAGAGGAACACCTCGACGCCGAGACCGAGCACGCCCACCCGGCCGGCCCCGACGATGAGCCGATACCCCACGCCGCCGACCTCGACGGTGACCTCTGCCCCGGGACCGGTTCGTGCCGGCTGGCGATCGATGACGATGCCACGAACCGAGCCGATCACTGTCGGGCCCCCGCGGCTGCAAGCCGGGTGCGCAGACCGGCACTGGCCAGGTGGGTGAGCGCCAGGGCGAGCGCGTCTGCGGCATCGGGCGGCCGCGGCGGCGAAGCCAACCCGAGCAGCCTCGCGACCATCTCCTGGACGGCAGCCTTGCCGGCACCGCCGTCGCCAGTCACCGCTTGCTTGACCTCGTTTGGGCTGTACATCGCCACCTCGCATCCGGCGCGCTGCGCGGCCGCCAACGCGAGACCGCTCGCTTGGCCTGTCGCCATGGCCGTGCGGACGTTGGCGCTGAACAGCACCCGCTCGACGACGACAACAGCCGGACGCAGCTCGACGAGCAACGACTCAAGCTCGATCTGCAACGCGGCTAAGCGCGCCGGCAGCTCGTCGGTGGTCGGCGTGGTGATGACCCCAGCCGCGACGGCGCGCGCATGGGTGCGGCCACCAACCACCCGCTCGACGCACCCGTATCCACAACGGGTCAGGCCAGGATCGATGCCGAGGACGAACATGCGTTCGTGAGACTAGCCCGGAGCATGCCTCATGCGGCGGATGGGGACCGCGGCGTCACGCGCCGCTGGCGGCCTTGACCGCAGCGATGAGCTCCTCGGTCTTGCGGAAGGTGAGCCCAGCTTTGGCCCGATGGGCATAGCGGACGATTCCCATGCCGTCGATGACGAACACGCACCGGCGAGGGAAGCCGATGGGCCCGAGGCAGCCGTAGGCCTTGAACGTGGCCTTGTCGGTGTCTGCGAGCAGCGGGAACTTGAATCCGCCTTGTGTGCAGCTGAACTTTTCGTGGCTCTCGATGGTCTGCGGCGACACGGCCAGGAGCTGCGCCCCGAGGTCCTCGAACTGGCCAAGGTCGGTGTTGTAGCTGTTCAGCTGCGTCGTGCATACGGGCGTGTCGTCGCCCGGATAGAAGATGAGGACGACCGGCCTGCCGAGGAACCCAGCGAGCGAGAGGACCCGATCGCCCGTCGCGGGCAGGCTGAACTGCGGCGCCGGCGTACCGACGTCTCCGGGGTTCGCCATGACTCAAGCGTCCAGGAGGTCGAGGACGGCATCGGGCAGGTCGAAGTTTGCGTACACGTTCTGGACGTCCTCGTGGTCATCGAGGGCGTCGACGAGACGGATGGCCTTGCGGGCCCGCTCGACATCGTCCAGCTCGACGGTGGTGCTGGGCTGCATGACCAGCGAACCCTCTGTTACCTTCATGCCGGCGGCTTCAAGGGCGGTGCGGACGACGTGCAGCTCCGTCGGACCCGTCAGGATCTGCCACTGTGCGCCGAGGTCGATGAGGTCCTCGCCACCAGCTTCGGCCACGAACAGCATCAGGTCGTCCTCGGTGCCGGCCGACTTCGGCAACAAGATCGAGCCCTTGCGCTCGAACTGCCACGACACCGCACCCGGCTCTGCGGGGTTGCCGCCGTTCTTGGAGAAGATGTTGCGCACCTCTGCCCCGGTGCGGTTGCGGTTGTCGGTGAGGGTCTCGACGTAGAAGGCGATGCCGTTCGGGCCATAGCCCTCGTAGTTGATGGCCTCGTAGCGGATGCCGCCGTCATCGCCGCCACCCCGCTTGACGGCCTTGTCGATGGTGTCCTTGGGCACGGAGTTGTCCCGTGCCTTTTGCACCATCGTCCGGAGCGTGGCGTTGGTGTCGATGTCGGCCCCTCCGTCTTTGGCCGCGACCTCGATCTGGCGGATGAGCTTCGCGAAGAGCTTTCCTCGCTTGGCATCCTTGGCACCTTTTTGGTGCTTCGTCGTCGCCCATTTTGAATGTCCGGACATCTACATCACCTCATGTGGTTGGCGCCGGAAGCAGCGCATGATTGTAGGAAGATCTGGTGCAGGCGATCGTCGCCCGTCAGCTCCGGGTGGAACGACGACACCATCACGTTGCCCTGCCGACAGAGCACTGCGTGGCCATCGATGGCGGCCAGCACCTCGACGCCAACGCCCGCACTCTCGACGAACGGCGCGCGGATGAACACCGCGTGGATGGGCGCGGCCAGGCCGACGACATCGAGCTCTGCCTCGAAGCTGTCGACCTGTCGCCCGAACGCGTTCCGCCGCACCACGATGTCGATG
>JAYUDU010000437.1:0-3760 GCA_043739605.1 Acidimicrobiales bacterium
AACCCCGCCTCGTCGAGGATGGGGACGCCGAGCTCCGCAGCCTTGGCCACCTTCGATGCACCCGCCTCTGCCCCGACAACGAGTGCGGTGGTCTTCGCAGAGACGCTGCCCGGGCTCTTGCCACCACGGGCCTTGATCGCCGTCTCGGCCTCCTCGCGGCTCCAACCCGTCAGCGACCCACTGACGACCACGGTCTTGGCGACCAACGTCTGTTCGACGGCTGAGGGAGCGGGACCCTCGAGGTTGATCCCCGCGGCGCGCAGCTTGGCGACGACGGGCTGGACCCGCGGGTCGTCGAACCAGGCGCGCACGCCGGCCGCGATGACCGGACC
The DNA here is from genome assembly GCA_043739605.1 of Acidimicrobiales bacterium. Classification (GTDB taxonomy): domain Bacteria; phylum Actinomycetota; class Acidimicrobiia; order Acidimicrobiales; family JAUJNH01; genus JAYUDU01. The sequence goes on from JAYUDU010000437.1 coordinate 333, forward strand.
CACCCCTTCGATGGCTGCGAGCTCAGCCTCGGACGTGTCGATGATGCGGTCGAGGTGACCGGTGGCGGCGGCGAGGGTTGCGGCCATCGTCGGCCCGAGGTGGCGAATGTTGAGGCCAACGAGCAGGCGAGCGAGCGGCTGGCGCTTCGACGCCTCGATCGCCGTCTGCAGGTTGGTGATGCTGATCTCGCCATAGCCCTCGACGCCGCGGAGGACGTCCCAGTCGATCGCGTAGACGTCGCCGGGGTCTGCCACCAGACCGAGTTCCATCAGCTGGCGGACGCGCCGCTCGCCGAAGCCTTCGATGTCCATCGCGGCCCGGCTCGCGAAGTGCTCGATCCACCCTGCGACCCGGGCCGGGCACAGCTCGTTGGTGCAGTAGGTATCGGACACGCCGCCCTCTCGCACGAGCGGGCCGCCACAGACGGGACAGACGACGGGGAACGTCCATGCCTCTAACCCGGCTGGACGCAGCGACACGACCGGGCCGACGACCTCGGGGATGACGTCACCGGCCTTGCGGACGATGACGGTGTCGCCCGGTCGCACGTCCTTCGCCGCCACCTGATCCTGGTTGTGCAGCGTCGCCATGCCGACCGTCGACCCGCCGACGAACACCGGCTCGAGAACGGCGAACGGGGTGGCTCGACCGGTGCGTCCGATGGAGACCTGGATGTCGCGCAGCAGCGTCGTGCGCTCCTCCGGCGGATACTTGTAGGCGATCGCCCACCGAGGCGCCTTGGACGTGGACCCGAGGGCGCGCCGGTGGCTGAGGTCATCGACCTTGACGACCGCGCCGTCGATCTCGTAGTCGACGTCGTGACGGTGGTCGAGCCAGTGCGCGGTGTATCCGAGCACTGCCTCGAGGCTGTCGACCGTGCGGATGGCAGGGTTGACGGGGAGCCCGGCACGACGGAGCCACGCGAGGGTCTCGGAGTGCGTGGTGAAGGTCGGTCCATCCGGGCTCACCTCCCCCAGCTGGTAGCTCCAGAAGCTCAACCCCCGACTGGCGGTGACGGTCGGGTCCTTCTGCCGGATGGAGCCTGCACCGGCGTTGCGTGGGTTCGCGAACGGCCGCAACCCGGCCTCAAGCTGGCGCCGGTTCAGCTCCTCGAACGCGGGCACCGGCAGGTACACCTCGCCGCGCACCTCCACGACCCCAGGGATCTCCCCCGCTGGCAGGTCGAGCATCTTGGGGATGGCGGCGATGGTGATCACGTTGTCGGTGACGTCCTCCCCGGTCGTGCCGTCGCCGCGAGTGGCCGCCTGCACCAGCCGGCCCCCTTCGTAGCGGAGGCTCATTGCGAGCCCGTCGATCTTCAGCTCGCAGCAGTAGCGGACATCCTTGGCCGCTTCCTCGAGAATCCGCTGGAGGCGCCCGCCCCAGGCTCGCAGTTCCTCCTCAGAGAACGAGTTGTCGAGCGACTGCATGCGGGTCTTGTGCACGACGGGCGTGAAGAGTGCGCTGACCGCTCCCCCGACCTTCGTCGTGACCGACCCGTCTGTGGCCAGGGAGGGGAACCTCTCCTCGATGCCTGCCAGCTCGCGAACAAGGGCGTCGTAGGCGGCGTCGTCGATCTCTGGGGCGTCGAGGTCGTGGTAGCGCCTCAAGTGGTGCTGGATCTGTTTGGTCAGACCGGCAGCGTGCGCGACGACACCGGGCGGAGGTGCGCCCCCGATTTCGCTCATTCGGGTCCGTCTCCCCGGCGCGCCCGTCGCGCCGCCCGTCGGCGTGACGCCTCTTCGCGAGACATCGGCGGCACCTCCACAGGGTCCGTCGTGGCAGGCACTGGCGACGACTCAGGTGGCGGTGGCGCCGTCGGTCGCGCTCCCCGGCGACGTTTGGTGGGTGCCTCGACCTCTTGGCCTCCCACCGGGTCACCTGCGACGAACGCACCCCACGCCTGGGCGTCCTCTGCCTCATCGGGATCCAGCTCGGAATGGGCGGCGAGCGGCGCTTGAACTTCTGGGGGGCCGTCATCGACGGCCTCCTCCTCCTCGCCTTCGCCGGCATCATCGTCGTCGACGACCTCGTACCCGGCCTCCTCGAGCCGCGCGATGACGAACGCCCGCGACGCGTCGAGAGCAGCCAGCACCTCGTCCGCGGGAGCGGTCTCCTGCCCGATGGCGAGGCTGTAACGCAGGATGATGTCGAGATCGACGATGGAGATGTCGAGCATGAGAAGGCCTTCCGGTGTGCTGAGCGCAGCGACGGCGTGGAAGCATGCCACCCCTGCCATGGAGGATAACGACGACGACACCCACCGGACGCGCACGACCGCAGGATCGCCCGGGCCGCCTGCGCTGGTTCGCGCCGCTCCTTGGGTGCTGCGGGCAACGTGGGCGGTCCTTGCGGTGAGCGCTGGCCCCGCCTACGGCGACGCGCTCGCGGGCCGCAGCCGCCCCGTCCAAGTGGTCGCCGCCACCGGCCTGTGGACGGCTTGGGGTGCCGGCCTGCTCGCCAGCTTGGTGTTCATGCCCATCGCGCTCACCGCGTTGCGGCTCCTCGCCCCCGCGGCACTCGCGTCATCGCTGGCAGCAGGGATCGCAGGCAATCCGACCGTCGCCGTCGCCGTCGCCATCGGCTCGACGACGGTCGCCTGCGGTCTGGCGCTGCTGCCCGAGATCGGGGCCCAGTTCGTCAACGGACCGGCCTACCCCAACGAGCGACGACATCTCCTGGCGCCTCCGGGGCCGCTCCTGGTCGGGCCCATCGAAGCTGCATGGCTCGCCGCCACCGTGCTGCCTGCGACGGCCGCACTCGCGCTCGCGTCGCGCAGCTGGCTCCTCGGTGGGGTGCTCACCGCAGCGGCCGTCCCGCTCGCGGTGCTCGGCGCTCGCAGCCTGCACGGTCTCAGTGAGCGGTGGCTGGTCTTCGTTCCGGCTGGCATCGTGTTGAAGGACCCCCTCACGCTCGTCGACCCCGTCCTGTTCCGCCGTGCGGAGGTAGCGGCGCTTCGACCCGCCCCGAAGGACTCCGACTCGCTCGACCTCACCATGGGCGCACGCGGGTTGGCCATCGAGCTGCTGCTCGTCGAGAAGGTCCCGATGGTGCTGGTGAAGGCACGCGAGCGGGCCGGCGAACACGGGCGCTCTGCCCGCCTCCTTTTCACGCCGAGCCGGCCGGGGATGGTCCTCGCCGATGCCCGCACCCGCCACCTTGCCTGATCGTCGCCGCGGCCCGCGCCGCCCGGTGGCCCGCGCCCGCGTCGGGTGCTCAGTCGAACAGCGTCGGCGCAGCCTGGGGAGCGAGGCACGCGGGGAGCTGGAGCTCGTGCACGATGGCAAGCCGCCGTGTCGGTCTGGTGAGAGCCACATACAGCGCACGGAGACCCTGAGGGGACTCGCCCACCACGATGGCAGGCTCGACCACGACGACCGCATCGAACTCAAGCCCCTTCGCGAGACCGACGGGCAGCACGGTGATG
>JAYUDU010000438.1:0-9389 GCA_043739605.1 Acidimicrobiales bacterium
CCCAATTCGGCGGCGTCGCTCACAGCGCCCCCTCGCGCACGTCGAACATCGAGCGGAGTCGGTCACCGGCGAAGTTCAGCGCCAGCACGGTGAGGAACAGCACGCCGGCCGGGAACAGGGCCACGTGGGGGTGCGGCGGCGTGTCGCGCAGGGCCCGCTGGCCGCTGTTGATGAGCCCGCCCCACGTGGGCGACGACGGGTTCACCGACAGCCCGAGGAACGACAGGCCGCCCTCGGCAACGATGGCCACGGCGACGCCGATGAGCGCGAAGGACACCGCGGCGGGCACGACGTTGGGGAGCACCTCCCGGAACAGGATGCGGCGGTTGGTGGCACCGAGGGTGCGCGCCGCACGAACGAACTCGCGCTGGGAGAACACCACGGTGGCGCCCCGCACGACGCGGGCCAGCGGGGCGATGGACAGCACTCCGATGCCGAGCGTGATCGACAGCGTGCTGCGGCCAACGAACGCCACCAGCCCGACCAGGAAGACCAGCTGGGGAAATGACAACAAGACGTCGGTGAGCCCCATGAGTACGGCCTCGACGCGGCCGCGGTAGTAGCCGGCGGTGAGGCCGATGAGGCCGCCGAGCAGCAGCCCGAAGGCGATCGAGGCGAAGCCGACGATGAGCGTGACCCGGCCGCCGTAAACCACCCGCGACAACAGGTCGCGGCCGTTCTGGTCGGTCCCCAGCCAGGTGTGGAGGTTGGGCCCGGCGTTGGGCTCGCCCACGAGGGACTTGTTGGGGTCGGCCAGCGGCAGCACGTCGGCCAGCGCGGCCGAACCGATGACCAGAACGAGCCAGGCCACGGACAGCCAGAACAGGGGGCCGCCACCACGGCGGCGACTCGACGGGGCCGAGGCCGCGGCGGACGCAACAGCGGCGGCGGCGGCGAGCGGGCTAGGCGACGGCTCTGGCACGGCGGACCCTCGGATCGATGGCGGCGTAGGAGAGGTCCACCACGAAGTTCGCCAAGACGTAGCCGACGGCGATGACGAGCACGCAGCCCTGTACGGCGGGGTAGTCCTTGATGAAGATCGACTGGATGGTGAAGGCGCCGATGCCGGCCTGTTGGAACAAGACCTCGACGATCAGCGTGCCGCCGATGAGCCGGCCGATGTTCAGCCCGGCGATGGTGACCACCGAGAACGTCGACGGTCGCAGGGCGTGACGCAGCAGGATGTAGCTGGTGGGGAGGCCCTTGGCCTTGGCCATGGTGATGAAGTCCTCTTGAAGGGTCGCGATCATGTCGCTGCGCAGGAGTCGCAGGTACGCGGCGATCTCGGGCAGCGCCAGCGTCAGCACCGGCAGGGCAACGGACCGCAGGTTGGCGCCGACGCCGTCGCCCAGGCGTTGGAACCCGATGGCTGGGAACACGTGGAACTGGATGGCCAGCAGATAGACGAGGAAGACCCCGGACACGTACGCCGGCGCGGCCAGCAGCCCGAAGCTAGCGGTGGTGGACACCCGATCGATGAACCCGTTGGGCCGGTATGCCGACAAGATGCCGAGCGGGATGGCCAGCGCCACCGCCAGCAGCTGCGACAGCAGCAACAACTCAAGCGTGACGGGCAACCGCTGCTTGATGGCCTCGCTGATGGGCTGACCGTTCTGCAGCGACTTGTCGAGGTTGCCATGCACGACGTTGCCCACGTAGGCCGCGTACTGCGCAGGAAGCGGCCGGTCGAGCTTCAACTCGTGCTCCTTGGCCTTGATGGCTTGGGGCGTCGCAGTGGGCCCGAGCAGGTTGAGGGCCACATTGCCCGGAAGGGCCCTGACGAGGAGGAACGACATGGTCGACACCACGAAGAGGACCACGACCAACGCGACCAGCTTCTTGGCGACGAACCGCATCGTCCTCTCGTCGTGGCCCGACCCTGCTCCCTGCGGCGCTCAGCCGACCGAGAGGTAGACGGCCTGGACGAGCCCGCCCGTGGGCGTCAGCGCCTTGGTGCCGTCGGGCAGCTTCTCGCCCTCGATGCCGTGCACCGTTGGCTTGGAAGCCACGGCCCACACCGTCTGGACCGTCCAGATGAACGGCAGGTCCTGGGCGAAGCGTTTGGCGATGTCTTGGTAGGCGGCCTTGCGCACGGCGGGGTCGGCACTGATGCGGCCCTTGATGAGCGCGGCGTCGACCAGCGGGTCCTTGTTGCGGGAGAAGTTGAGCGCAAGCTGCCCGATCGGCGATGCCGTCTGGCTGATCCACCAGATCAGGTCGGCATCCGGATCGGCCTCGCCGAACTGTCGCCAGCCGTAGGCCTGGTAGCTGCCGAGCAGGGCGTTCTGGATGTACTCGCTCTGCTGGACCTGGACGATCTTGACGTCGATCCCAGCCGCCTTCCACTGCTCGGCGATGAACTGGTTCTGCTCGAGGTTGCGGCCGGCGTTGGTGGTGCCGAACTCGAACGTCAACTTCTTGCCGGCCTGCTTCTCGTAGTCGGCGACCGTCTTCTTTGCCGCCGTCAGGTCGAACTTGGGGTATCCGATGTCGCCGTCGGCCGCATAGAACGAGCCCTTCGAGAACGGGCTGTCGACGACCGGCGGAATGCCATCGGCCTGGATCTTCTGATACGTGTCACGGTCGGTGGCCTGCGCCAGGGCCAGGCGGGCCAGCGGGTTGTCGAACGGCGCCTTGGCTGTGTTCAACATGATGAGGTTTTCCTCAAGCTCTCCCTTGTTCTGCACCTGGAGCTTGAGGGACTTGTCAGCCTGGAACGCCTTGATGGTGTGGGTCTCTGTGGTGTGCAAGAGGTCGACGTTGCCGGCCTTCAGCGCGTCAGAGCGGGTGCCGGGCTCGACGATGGGCCGGTAGGTGATGGCGTCGAGGTGAGGCAGGCCCGCCTGCCAGTAGGCGGGGTTCTTCTCGGCCGTGAAGTGGTCTCCCGGGACCCACTCCTTGAACTTGAAGGGCCCGGTGCCGATCGGCGTGCGCTGGGCAGACCCGTCGGCCAAGGTGGACGCCTTGGCGAGCATGCCGACCTGGCCGGCCAGGTACACCGGGAACGGCACCCATGGCGCCTTCATCTTCACTGAGGCCGTGAGCTCGTCCACCTTTGAGACGGTGTCGATGTTGGTGATGGCGGCCGCGGTGAGCGGCGACACCTGGTGGGCCTTGAGGTCGGCGACGACGTCGTCGGCCGTTGCCGGGGTGCCGTCGTGGAACTTCAGCCCGCTGCGGAGCTTGATGGTCCACACCGTGAAGTCGGCGTTGGGCTCGACGCTCTGCGCGGCGTAGGGGTGGGCCTTGCCGTCATCGCCGATCTTGGTCAGCGGGTCGTAGACCGTGTTGGCGTAGATGAGGCCGGTGACGTCCCAGCGGTTCTTCACCGGGTCGAAGCCGTCGACCTCGGCCTCGACGCCCATCGTGAGCTTGCCGCCGGCCTTGACCACGCCGTCGCCTGCGGGCGAGCCACCGGCTGCGGTGGTGGCCGGAGTGACGGTGCTGGAGCTGCTCGAACAACCTCCCGCCAGGAGCGTGGCGCCAAGAGCAAGCGCCAGAGCGGTCGAGCGACCTCGTACACGTCGTTGCATGGATTCCCCCCGGATTCCGGTTCGGGCCCGAAGGCCTCTGCACCCTGCAAATCAGGGCGCTGTACGGCAACCTAACAGCACGGTGGCGCGTGCGCTTGATCTCCGTATGGGTCTGACCGTTTCGCCCGCAATGCCCACCACGATCTCTCTCGGTTGCGACGAGAAAGACTGGCTCGCCCCGAGCCAGTGGCTCACGAGAAGTAGAGGCGCATCAGCAGTCGAGCCAGGCGATCCGAGTCGTGGCGGATGAGCGTTCGCCGCACGAGGATGTCGGCGGGATGCTGGTGGTCGTAGTCGTCAGACAGCAGGGGAGCACCGGCCGGCGTGTAGTGCCGATCCTTCATCGCCTCGCGGTCCCACGCAACGGGCTGTTCGCCTGCCGCGGCGTAGCGGGCCAGGATGGCGCCTCCGGCCGGCGCGGTGTTGTAGACGAGGTCGTCGAACACGGCGCCGGTGACCTCTTCGATGACGTCGAGGAACCGATGCGCCGCGAAGCCGTCCGTCTGGCCGGGCTTGGTCATGAGGTTGGCAACGAAGACCTTGCGGGCGGGACTGGCCGCGAGGGCCTCAGGCATGCCCTTGACCAGTGCGATGGGCATGAGCGATGAGTACAGGCTGCCTGGCCCCATCACAAGCAGGTCGGCCGCGGCGATGGCGTCGGCGGCGCGGGGGTTGAGGTGTGCTTCGGGGTCGAGGAACAGCTCGAAGCGCTGCCCGGCGTCGGCGGCCTTGTGGTGGTCGATGGCCGTCTCGCCTCGCAGCACGTCCCCGTCCGCCAGCCGCAACGCCAGCCGCACATCCTGGGTCGTCACCGGCACCACGCCACCCTTCACGGCCAGCACTCGACCCGCCACCTCGACGGCCTCGTCGAAGCTCCCGGTGATCTTCTCCAATGCGGTCAGCAAGAAGTTGCCGAAGCTGTGGCCCTCCAGCGTACCGGCGTCGAAGCGGTAGTTCATCAGCTCACGCATGAGGCCAGAGTCGAGGGAGAGGGCCACGAGAGCCTGGCGCACATCGCCGGGCGGCAGCACACCAAGCTCGTCCCGCAGCAGCCCAGTCGAGCCGCCGTCGTCGACCATGTTCACGACTGCGGTCAGGTGCTCGACGTAGTGCTTGAGCGCGGAGAGCACGGTGAAGGTGCCTGTTCCGCCACCGAGGACGACGACGCTGACCCCCTGCACACCGGGGGCCGACGTGCGCGCCGTCGATGACATCTCGGCAACGCTACCTGCGCAGTTGCCGGGTGTCTGCGTCGTACGCGTGGGAGGCTGGATGGATCGTGATCGAGCCGTTCGCCGTTGAGCACGACACGGTGCAGCTGTGGTGGCCAAGGATGGCGAACGGACCGCACGAGGTGGCCGTCGGTGAGCTCGCCGTTGGCGTCGTGGCGACGGGTGGCCCAGGTGCGGCGCTGGTGCGCGGGCTCCCTCCCGCAACAACGATGCCCATCCGGCTCGATGGCGTCGAGGTCGGGCGGGTCACCACCCGCCACGAGATGCCAGGACGGCTGCTGCACCGGATCGCGACGATGTCAGATGTGCACATCGGCGAGGATGGTTTCGGGGCCGTCTTCGAACGCCGCGAACGCCATCCCGTCGAGCCGTACGCAGTGCGGTGTCTGCGTGCCGCCCTCGGCGCGGCCGCGGCCGGGGGCGCAGAGCGAGTCGTCATCAAGGGCGATCTCACCCAAGGCGCCCGAGCGGAGGAGTTCGAAGCTGGAGCACGCATCCTCGCCGGCGCAGGCGTGCCGGTCTCGGTGACGTGGGGCAACCACGACGTGCAGTCGGGCGGCGTCGACGGAGCCCCAATCCTGGCGCGCCACGGCATCCAAGCCATCGTCGAGCCAACCGCCATCGATCTCAGCAATGGCGGGGCCGACGGGCTGCGTCTCATCATCGCGGACTCCACCATCCCTGGCCTCCATCACGGCACCCTGACTGGGCGCAGAGATGCCCTGCTGCAACTGGCAGAAATGGCGGCCGACGAGGGGCGACCATGCATGCTGTTGCAGCATCATCAGTTCTACCGAACGGCGCCGCGGTTCTGGCCGCCTGGCATCTTCGTCGGCGAGGCAGCACCCTTTCTTCGCGCGTTGGAGAGGGCCAACCCGCGCACCTTCATCTCCAGTGGTCACACCCATCGCAACCGCAGCCACCGCTGGGGGTCCATGGTGATGACCGAGGTCGGCTCGACGAAGGACTACCCAGGATCGTGGGCCTCCTATGCCATCCACGAAGGCGGCATCCGCCAGACCGTGTGGCGCGTGACCGGCCACGACACCGACGGCTGGCTCCACGGGACGCGGAGAGCGCTGGGCGGCGTCTGGGGCCGCTGGTCGCCGGGCTCGTTGTCTCAGCGATGCGTCGACGCGATCTGGGCGTAGGGTCCTTTCCCCAGAACAGCCGGAACAGAACAGCCGGAACAGTCAGCCGGACAGTCGGCGGGGCTCAGTCGGCTGGGGCCGTCGGGCGCAAGGCGTCGATGCGGGCCTGGACCGCCGCGAGACGCGCCGTTGCGGCTCGATGGACACGTTCTGCCTGCTCGTAGAGGTCGGCGGCCGCTTCGATGCCGAGGTCGCCGCGGGACAGCTGGCCGGTGAGCTCGTCGAGACGGTCGACGAGCTGCTCGAAGGTGAGCGCGTCGAGCTCAGCGTCCGATGCTGCGGTGGTCGTCACGGCTGCGACCCTGTCACGTCGGCGACGAACCGGCCAGCTGCGACCTCGATCTCAAGTCGTTCGGCGATGTCGGGAAGATCGCGAACGACGGACCCGTCGCGACGACGCACGACCGCGTACCCCCGCTCAAGCGTTCGTGCGGGGCTGAGCGCCGCCACGACGGAAGCGATGCCGTCGAGTCGCTGCCGTGCGAGGCGAACGGGTCCGGATGGGTGCGCACCGGCGAGCCGCGACCGCGCCCGTTCGATGCGGAGGCCAGCTCGCGCAACGCCATCTCCGAGCGGCCGCGCGACGTCTGCCCGCTCGAGGCGAACTGCGCGCGCCATGCCTGCCTGGTCCAGGCGGCGGTGTGCGCCGGCAAGGCGGTCGTCGAGCGCGGACTGCAGTGCGCCCCGATCGGGGATCACCGCCGCCGCGGCCAGGGACGGCGTGCCGAATCGGTGGTCAGCAACCTCGTCGACGAGCGGGCGATCATCCTCGTGGCCAATGGCTGCGACGACCGGGCTCGAAGCCGCCCCGACGGCTCTGCACAGCGTCTCGTCGCTCCACGGCGCCAGGTCGCTCGGCGATCCCCCACCCCTGGCCAAGATGATGACGTCGACCATCGGGTCCCCATCGAGGTGGCGCAACGCCTCCTCGATGCCACGGGATGCCCCGCCACCAGACACCGTCGTCGTAGCGACGATGAGCGGGTAGCCCGGCCAGACTGCGGCCACCACGCTCTTGATGTCCGCAAGCACGGCGGCGTCAACCCCACACACCACGCCGACCGCCCCTGGCAACAACGGCAGCGGCCGACGAGGACGGTCGAGGATGCCGTCAGCACGCAGCGACCGGCGCGCCGCCTCGATCATCGCCGCGATGGCCCCTTCGCCGGTTGGCATCACCTCTTCAGCAAGCAGCTGCAACGTTCCGGTTGACGCTCGCCACTCGATGCGGCCGGTCACACGGACACGTTCGCCTTCGACGACCCGAGATCGCCTCGCGGCGGACGCGGGGCAGTGCACCCGTATCAGCGCGGCGCGGTCGCGCAGCTCGAACCAGATCCGACCGCCGCGAACGTAGGGCTTGGTGACCTCCCCCTCCGTCGAGACCCGCCCGATCGCTGCGAACGATCGCGCCAGCTCACTCGACAACCGCACAAGGCTGAGCGGACGCGCCGGCGATGCGCCGTCACCGTGATCGAACAGGTCGGCGGCCACTGCCCCCGCACCGTAGACGGCACCGTCACCGTGCTCTTCGGGAGGAAGTGCTCAGATCCCCGCGCGAAGGTGCCGATGACCATCACATGGCGATGGCACTTGTGTGCGATGACGACCCCGTCGTCGCTGGTGTCGTCAGTCACCTCTTGGAAGAGCACGGCTGGGAGTCCACGTGCGCCATCACGAGTGCATTCGATGCCATCGACCTCGCAGAGCGCTTCCATCCCGACCTCGTCGTGCTCGACGTCGCGTTGCTCGGCATGTCCGGCCTCGAAGCCCTGCCCCGCATCCATGCGGTGTCACCGACGACGCGCATCATCGTGCTGTCGTCGTATGACGAGGCATTGCATCTCGCGCTTGACGTGGGAGCGACTGCGGTGTTCGCGAAGTCTGATCTGGTCGGCCTGCAGGCCGCACTGTTCCGCCTCGCTCCGATGGACGGGGAAGAATCCCCGGCGGAACAACGCGAAGACGATGTCGAGGCTTCTCCAGCCGAGATCGAGCTTGTCCTTCAGTCGATCATTGCCGCGGAGCATCGCGGACACGCTTGATCGGGCGGGTCAAACGCTGGCGAGTGCCTTTTCGGCGCGGGCGAGCCGCTTCTCGACGGCACGATCGCCAACCTTCTTCAGTCGGCTCATGTAGCTGAACAGCTCGTCGCGGTCGGCCTCTGCCTGCGCATCGAGGCCCTCGAGCTGGTCGATCTTCCATTGGGTGACGATGCACCACTGGAGGATCTTGTCGTGGTGGATGGCGAGGTCGTAGATGCCAACCTCGGCGATGGCGAGCGCGTGGCTCCGGAACCCCGCGATGCCCGTACCCGGCATCTCGAACGTCTTCACCTGTTGCAGCAGCGCCCCCACGATCCGGTTGGGGTCGACGGCGATCGCTTCTGCCACCATGTCCCGATAGAACAGGTGGTGGAAGTTCTCGTCGGCGGCGACACGGCGCATGATCTCCTTGCCGCGCGGGTCATCGAGCATCTCGCCAGTGTTCCAATGGGCGATGCGGGTGGCCAGCTCCTGTAGCGCCACGTACACGAAGCCATTGGGGGCATCGGGCATGGCGGCGCCCGCGAAGCCAGCCTGCACCTGCTGCATCCGGGCCCGCTCCAGCACCCACGGGTCGAGCGAGCGACTCATCGTGAGGTAGTCGCGAAGCACGATCGAGTGGCGCCCCTCTTCGGCCGTCCACCGGTGGCTCCACGTACCCCAGATGCTGTCCTCGCCGAACATCCGGGCGATGGCGGAGAAGTAGTACGGCAGGTTGTCCTCGGTGAGGATGTTCACGAGCAGGCTCGAACGAACCGCATCAGGCATGGGCACCATCGATGGGTCCCACTCCTCGCCGGGGAGGTAGTCCTTGGCGTCGTCGTAGGACACCATCTCGTGCGGAAACCACTCCTTGGAGGCCTTCACGTGGCGCTCGTACAAACGCTCGGCGGTGGGCGCGAGGGTATCGAGAAGGGCAGCGTCATGGGTGCGGACCGCCATGGTCCTTCAGCCTACCGACCAGTAGGTAGGGAGGCAAGGACTCCCCGGTGTGACATCGGGCGCACCGGTGCACATGGGATGAAGAGTCGGCCGCGATCATTGAGTCAGTCAACCGTTCTGCGATCCACGCGTCGCGACCCGGTGGAGTACCCTCACCCGACGTGCACGAGGAGGACGGCGCCGTCGTGGCCGAAGCCGACCATGTCCACCACGAGATCTCCAGACTGTTCATCCGGCTGATGCCCCACATGCGCGACCACATGTTCGGCGTGTGGGCCGAGGTCGGCCTCTCACCGCAGCAGGCGCAAGCGCTGAAGACGTTGCAGGAGTCGGGCGACGGTGCGCTCTCGCAGCGCGACCTCGCCATGTGCATGGGCTACGACCCTTCCAACATCACCGCCATCGCCGACCGGCTTGAGGAGCAGGGCCTCATCGAGCGCCACGTCGATGCCTCGGATCGGCGGGTCAAGCGGCTCGTCGTGTCAG
>JAYUDU010000439.1:0-3715 GCA_043739605.1 Acidimicrobiales bacterium
CCGCCGGCGGCATCGACCGCCTCTATCTCGGCGACCGCGGCGCGATGGAACGCCTCGACGGTGCCGAGCTCAAGCGTTGGCAGGTCCTCCACGTTGCGGACGAGCGCGGCGCGCTCGACCAGCTGGCGGGTGGGTCCGCCGCCGCCGTCGCCGAAGCCGAACAGGGCGAGGCTGGTGGCTGCGGTGCGATGGTCGTTGAAGCGTTCGACGTGGCGGCGCAGTTGCTCGACGCTCAGCTCTGCGTTGTAGGTGTCGGCGGGCGGGAAGTGGGCGAACACCCTCGAGCCATCGACGCCTCGCCACCAGAAGCTGTGGTGCGGGAAGCGGTTGACGCGGCTCCAGCTGATCTTCTGCGTCGAGAACCAGGTGAGCCCCGAACCGGCGAGCAGCGAGGGGAGCGACGCCGGGTAGCCGAACACGTCGGGCACGAACACCCCATCGACCTCGACGCCGACGTGGTCGCGGAACCACCGCCAGCCGTGCACCAACTGGCGGATCATCGACTCGCCGCTGGGCACGTTGCAGTCCGGCTCGACCCACGCAGCACCCACCGGTTCCAGCTGGCCGCGACGGACCGCGGCGAGCATGCGCTGGAACAGCTCTGGCTGGTCCTGTTCGACCCAGGCCCAGTGCTGCGGCGCACTCATCGAGAACCGGTACTCGGGGTGCTCGTCCATGATCGACAGGGCGGACGCGACCGTCCGGGCGACCTTGCGCCGCGTCTCGCGCAGCGGCCACAGCCACGCGGTGTCGATGTGCGCGTGGCCGGCAGCGATGACGTGATGGCGGATCTGGGTGGGCCGCGACAGCGCCTCGTCGAGATGCTCCCGGGCGCGGGCGGCCGTACCGGCCACGTTGGCGGGGTCGATGGCGTCGATGGCTCTCAGCTGCGCCGCCAGCAGCTCGCTGGCCCGGGGCGTGCCGGGCTGGGTGACCTTGGCCAGCTCCCTGGCGAGTCGCAGCTGGTGCCACAGCGCACGGACCTCGGTATCGACGACGGCGAGCTCGGCGCGGGCGAGCCGCAGCTGGAGCGCCCCACCGACATCGACCGACTCCCATGGCGCTGGCAGCCCGATCGTGAGGTAGGCGACGACGTTGGGGTTGGCGCCGGCCTCGACGAACCAATCGACCATCTCTCCGCCCGCAGCGGGGTCGGCGACCGGCACCTCCTTGTGGCGGCCGGACACGCCGTGCAACACGTCGCCAGTGGCCGCGTCGTAGGCCAGCCCCTCTGCTCCGAAGCCACCGGAGCCTCCGCCGTCGTCGTAGTCGTTGAATCCGAGATCGAGGCGAGCAACGACCCGCCGTCCCGCCCACTCCGCCGGCACCACACCCCGAAAGCGGAACCACCAGGTGTCCCAGGCGGCACCCCACGCTCCGCCGACGCTCATCGGCTCGAACCCGGCGAGGTCCGCCGTCGCCGCAGCGAACGGTTGCGGCTCGCCGCCGAGCGCTCGAGCACTCACGTCGAGCTGGATGCTGTGAGCGAACAGTGCTGGCTCGATCCAGTTTCGCATCGCCTGCGAGATGCGGCGATGGCTCGTCTTCAGAGATTCCTCCACACAGAGACGGTAGCGACTGATTGGCCAGGGCCCGGAAATGTTGCCTGTGGCGGCTCCTCGATGCTAGTTCCTCGCGTCCGCTCGCCGCCGGCCGGCGGGCGGTGTGTTTGCCTGTGGCGGCTCCTCGATGCTCGTTCCTCGCGTCCGCTCGCCGCCGGCCGGCGGGCGCGACGCGTTGCGCCTACGGTTTCTACGACATGTCGCTCGTTGCCGTGCTCGCCGTCGGGGAAGACCGGCCGGGCATCGTCGCCGCCGTCACCCGCGCGCTCGCAGACGCGGGCGCAAACCTCGACGACTGCTCGATGACCGTGCTGCACGGCCACTTCACCATGGCGATGGTCGTCGGCCTCCCGACCGGCGTCCCGCTCGCGGTGCTCGACGATGCGCTCAAGGGCCCAGCCGACGCGCTCGGTCTCGTCGTCAGCGTCTGGCCCATCGCGGAGGGCACGCCCCCGGCACCACGCGGCGAGCGGTGGTCGATGTCGGTGTATGGCGCCGACCAGCCCGGCATCGTCGCAACGGTTACGGCCGCGCTTGCCGACGCAGGAGCGAACGTGATCGACCTCACCACCCGTGTCGTCGGAGGCGATCAGCACCCGGTCTACGCGATGGCGATGGAGGTCCTCATCCCCGAAGGCGCAGATAGAGCGGCGGTCGCCGCTGCGATCACCACGGTGACCCAGGCACTCGGAGTGGAGTGCACGATGCACCCAGCCGACGTCGACGTCCTCTGACGATGGCGGTCGGGGCGCGGCCTTGAGCATCCTTGCCGTCGTCGCGCTCCCTGATCCGGCCCTCAAGCGCAGATGCGCAGAAGTGGTCACCTTCGGCGACGACCTCCGCGAGCTCATCGCCGACCTCGTCGCGACGATGCAAGCGTCGCCGGCCTGCGTCGGGCTCGCCGCGAACCAGGTGGGGCTGTCGCGGCGCGTGCTTGTGATGGATGTCACCGGCCATCGCAAGGCGCGGTCGTGTCACGGTCTCGTCGCTCTGGTGAACCCAGAGATCGTCGATCGGACCGGAGTCGTGGTCGGCCGTGAGGGCTGCATGAGCGTGCCCGACCTCACCGGTGATGTCCCGCGCTCCACGGAGGTGATCGTGCGCGGCATCGACGGATTGGCGGGCGGGTGGACTGAGCGAGTGCTGCGGTGCGATGCGTTCGAGGCGCGGGCCGTGCAACACGAGCTGGATCACCTCGATGGGTTGGTCTTCCTCGACAGAGTCGGTGGCCAGACGGGCCTGTTTCCCCGAAAGGTCTACCGGTAGCCGCGGGTCGCTCCGCCCGGCAATCGGACCATCTACAGTCACTCCTCGTGGCATTTCCCAAGAGCTTGTTGAACGACAACGAAGAGGTCGTCCTCGATCTCCGGCCCCATTGGGCGATGCTGTTCTGGTCGGAGGTGCTCGTGGTCGTCCTGCTCGCAGCGACCATCGCGACGGCGTTCGTTGCCAGCAGTCAACCGAGGGTCGCCCTGGTGCCTGGGGTCGCGCTGCTGGTTGCCGTCGTGATGCTGCTCCGCAAGCTCGTGATGTGGAACTCGAAGAACTTCGTCGTCACCAATCAGCGGATCATCCACCGGGAGGGCGTCTTCGCCAAGAGCGGCATCGAGATGGCCCTCGACCGCATCGAGGACATCCGATTCAAGCAGAGCATTCTCGAGAAGATGTTGGGCGCTGGAGATCTCATGATCGAGTCGGCAGGCGAGAGCGGACAGAACGTGTTCGGTGACATCCGCAAGCCAGAGGTCGTCAAGAACGAGATCTCGCGGCAGCGCGAAGCCCACGAGAGTCGCCGATTCACCGGCGGCGCGGCCGCGGCGCCGATCAGCGGCGTCGAGCAGCTCGAGAAGCTGCACGGCCTCCTCAAGGCCGGCGCCATCACCCAAGGCGAGTTCGACGCCCAAAAGGCAAAGCTGCTTTCTTAGGCGCAGGAGCAAGCTCGCTTCGCTCACGCCCCTGCGCGTCGCCTCCGGCCGCGGGCGGCCTCTGGCTCACGCCTTCGTGCCCGAAGGAGCCGATGCCTTCCCTCCTGCGCTGCTCCGGCTTCCCCCGCTGACGCTCCTCCACCCTGCGCCGCTCGTCACTCCAGACACCGGCGGGGCACTCCGGTCGACCGCCTGGCGATCAAGCGATGGCTGCAAGCTCCACCGGTC
>JAYUDU010000440.1:0-3713 GCA_043739605.1 Acidimicrobiales bacterium
GGTCGGCATCATTGCCGCTGCGCTGTACGGATTGGCCCTCGGCGAAGCGGCTCTCATCGTCGCCCGCACCCC
The DNA here is from genome assembly GCA_043739605.1 of Acidimicrobiales bacterium. Classification (GTDB taxonomy): domain Bacteria; phylum Actinomycetota; class Acidimicrobiia; order Acidimicrobiales; family JAUJNH01; genus JAYUDU01. Next base: position 73 of record JAYUDU010000440.1, read on the forward strand.
GGGTCGCATCACGTCGCTCGCCACCGCGGCCGTCGCCGGAGGCGGCGACGTGTGGGCGCTGTGGATCCAGAGCGACCACTTTCGGTTTCCGTTGGCAACAACGAGCCAAGTTGGTGTTGCGCTAGCCGCTGTTGCCGCGTTCGTCTGGATGCAGACGGCACATCGCACCGGCGGCCGGGCTGAGGAGATCGACACCACCGACCCGGAATGCGATGGCGGTCTTGCCGGTTGAATCCGGCCGTACGCGGCTTGCGACAATCGATCCACTTCAAGGAGGCCCACCCATGGGTGCACACACCATCGAGCTATCGGATGCGACGTTCGACGAGACGGTCAAGGGTTCCAACCAACCTGTTCTGGTCGACTTTTGGGCGGAGTGGTGCGGTCCGTGCAAGCAGATCGCCCCGGCCCTCGACGAGATCGGCGCTGAGTATGCCGGCCGCCTGACCGTCGGGAAGCTCGACATCGACGCCAACCTCGAGATCTCGACCCGCTTCGACGTGGTCAGCATCCCAACCCTCATCCTCTTCAAGGACGGCGAGGTCGTCGACAAGTGGATCGGCGCACGGGGAAAGGCGGCGATGATCGAGGCGTTGGAGAAGCACCTCTGAGCCATTTCCGAGCTGCCTCTGGGTGGCTCAGGCAGCCGGGGCACACCATCGGGATGTGGTGTGCTTCCAAACTCCGCTCAGATCAGCCCCTGCGGGCCGCTCGGCCTGTGAACGACCCAATGTGCGGCGCACCACATCTGGAGCCGCAGATCGGACACCAGGGCCACGACGGGTCCGGAAATGTTTTCCACAGCATGGGGATGAACTTGGGGACGCAGGTCTCCCTCCCCTTGAGGCTCACAGGTGCAGGGCACTGAGGTCGCCCGATGGAGGGTCAGGCGCTGGCGATGATGCGATAGAGGCGCTCGAGGTCGGCAAGGTCTGCGAACTCGACCACGACCTTGCCCTTGCCGGCTCCCAAGTCAACCCTCACGCGCGTGTCGAGATGGGCCGAGAGCAGCTCCTCGAGCTCGATGACGCCCGCGTGCCGGGTTGGTGCCGCCTCAGGAACCGGACCGTTGGTGTGGGGAGCAGGCAGGGTTGGATCCGTGGGCGATGCGGCCGCGCCCGGCGTTGCCGGCGGCGCGTCGGTTGCGGTTGCTCCCCCGTCGGTGCGTGCCGGCCTGCCCAGTCGGACGCGGACGGCCTCTTCCACGGCGCGCACGCTGAGACCTTCCTCGACGGCCCGGCGTGCCAAGTGTTCCTGAAACGCTCGATCAGGGATGGCCAGCAGCGCTCGTGCGTGAGCGCCGCCGAGGACTCCGTCCCGCACCAGCTTCTGCAGGCCCGGGGGTAGCTGGAACAGCCGCAGGAGGTTGGTGATCGTGGCGCGACTCTTCCCAACTCGCTTCGCGAGCTGCTCGTGGGTGTAGCCGAAGTCGTCGAGCAGTTGCTGGTATGCGGCAGCCTCCTCCAGCGGGTTGAGGTCTTGGCGATGGAGGTTCTCGACAACGGCCTGCTCGATGCTGCCGAGGTCATCGACGGTCTTGACGAGCGCCGGGATCGTCGCCAATCCTGCCCGCTTTGCCGCGCGCCACCGGCGTTCGCCCGCGATCAGCTCGTACGTGGGCTGCCCGTCGCTGCCGACGTCGCCCGGACGAACCAAGATCGGCTGCAAGACGCCAACCTCGGCGATGGACGCTGCGAGGCTGACGAGAGCAGCGTCATCGAACGCCGAGCGCGGCTGAAACCGATTCGGCGCCACCGCCCCGACGGGAATCTCGACCAATCCGCTCATCGCCGGACCCGAGGGGCCCGACGGGATGAGGGCTCCAAGCCCCTTACCCAATCCGCTGCGGCGCGCCACCGGCAACCTCCTTTGCCAGCTCTCGGTAGGCGATGGAGCCTCGCGAGATGGGGTCGAAGATGATGATCGGCTGCCCGAACGAGGGTGCCTCCGACAGCCGGACGGTGCGAGGCACGACGGCGCGACACACCTTGGGTCCGAAGTGCTCCCGCACCTCGTTTGCCACTTGTTCGGAGAGCTTCGTGCGGGCATCGAACATGGTCAGGATGATGGTGGTGACCTCAAGCGTCGGGTTGAGGTTGCCGCGAACCAGTTGGACGTTCTTCAGGAGCTGGCCGAGTCCTTCGAGAGCGTAGTACTCGCATTGGATCGGCACCAGCACCTCGCCCGCGGCGGCGAGCGCGTTGACGGTCAGCAGGCCGAGCGATGGGGGACAGTCAATGAGCGTGAAGTCGAAGTCGTCACCGACACCGGCCAGCGCCCGCTTCAGCTTGAGCTCGCGGGAGAACGCCGGCACCAGCTCGATCTCTGCCCCGGCAAGGTCGATGGTGGCGCCGACGACGAACAGATTCCGCATGGCGGTGGCCTCGATCGCGTCTTCAAGCGGCGTGTCGCGCATGAGCACGTCGTAGACCGAGCTCTGCAGATTCCGAGCCTGTACGCCGAGCCCCGTCGTCGCGTTTCCCTGGGGATCGAGGTCGATGACAAGCACTCGATACCCCCGCTCTGCAAGCGCAGCGCCGAGGTTGACCGTCGTCGTGGTCTTGCCGACGCCCCCCTTTTGGTTGGCCACCGCAATGATGCGTGGCAGCGGCGGCACCTCCCGAACCGGGCGTTGCGCCGGACCCTCTGCGACCGCTGCTACCGGAGACGGGTCAGGAGCCGGCGTCGACGGTAGATCGGTTCCATCGTCGACCGGCGAAGCGGTCGGCGGCGGAGCGCCGTCGGTACGGTCGATGGCGACCAACGCCTCCGGTAGGAGTTCGACATCGGGCACCTCCGGTGCGACCTCATCGGCATGCAGTCGTTCCGCGGGGTCGACGCTCACCGGCACATCTGCGATGGCGTCGGCCGGGGGATCTATTGCAGGAGGCTCGACCGGCGCGGCGATGTCCGCGTTCTGGAGACGAAAGTCGGAGGCGGGCACGATGGGCGCGGACTGAGCGGGGACGTCCGCGGGGCCCGACGGGTCAGAGTTGGAGCCCAAGGACCGAAGGCTGTCGAACGCCGAGACCGCCCGCTCATCGGCCGTCGGCTGATCGTCGATGTCGGGCACGAGTGCATCCTCGCCGCCACGCCGCCTCAACACAAGGACCCTCGCCTCGTTTCACGTGAAACCGGAGATCCGAGTTTCGCTGAGTGACGAAACAGTGCCACGGGGAAGGGTGCAGGTTCTGGGGCCGCTTCGGCGATCATGATCGGTCCCGCCTTCGCGCCGCGGCTCCCGCTGCCAGGGGTGGATTTCCGCGAATCGTCAGTCCGACGGAAGCGGAGCCGACGCCCAGTCGTCGGCCGTCACCTCTCCGGTCGGCGGCTAGGAGACCGCTGATCTAGTCCGGCGACCCTGAGTGCCGCGGCGAGCGCTCCATAACGCAGGCCGCCGGGCTGGTCGAGCGTTCGCCTCGGAATTCCGCGTTCGCGGGTGAGATCAGCGGTCACCGAGGGAGATGACTCGTACAGATCCCGGCGGGTTCGGCCAGGTCGCAGCAGGCGGCCGGTGGTGGAGGGGTTGCGCTCGGTCCGCTGCTGGAGGCGATTGGTCAGATCTAGAAGCGACGACCGTGATCGGGATCGGCCGTCTACAGGCTTCCGGGCTCTGCGATCGCCACGGCGAGGGTGCTTGA
>JAYUDU010000441.1:0-3708 GCA_043739605.1 Acidimicrobiales bacterium
GGGTGGCGACCGCTCCAACGCCCGCTTCCGCCCACGGGCACAGCGAACCGACGTTGAAGAAGTGGCTCTGAACCGCCACGCCGATCTCGCCGGCATCAGGGTCGTGGGCGACGATGGAGAAGGTCACCGTCGCAGCCTCGCTCATGGGTTGCGAGCCGCGCCGGGCGACCCACCCGCACCTCGAGTCGGAAGCGATCGTCCGAACGTGCGTTCGGCCTACACTCGGCGCATGGCTGCCCAGGAGATCCGAGCCGGGGCCGACGGCGTGCCGCGGTGCTGGTGGTGCGGCGACGATCCGCTCTACACGAGCTACCACGACGACGAGTGGGGCAGACCGATCCACGACGAAGAACGCTTCTTCGGCCTCCTGCTGCTCGAGACGTTCCAGGCCGGGCTGTCCTGGATCACCATCCTCCGCAAGCGCGAGACGTTCCGCGCCGCCTTCGCCGACTTCGACGCAGAGAAGATCGCCGCATTCGATGACGATGACCGCACCCGGCTGATGGGGGACGCCGGCATCATCCGCAACCGCCAGAAGATCGACGCCGCCATCAAGAACGCCGCGGCGACGCTTCGACTGCGCGACGAGGCGGATGGCCTCGCTGCGCTGTGCTGGTCGTACGCGCCGGGGCCCCGCACCCGCCGCCTCCGAGGCGACGTTGACGAGATTCCGGCCTTCACCGACGAGGCGATGGCGCTGTCGAAGGACCTGAAGAAGCGGGGCTTCTCGTTCGTCGGCCCGACGGTCATCTATGCCCACATGCAGTCTGCCGGCCTCGTCGACGACCACATCGAAGGGTGTCACGTCGAGGTCTGAAAGGCCCGGGCCACCGTGTCCGAATCCAGCGAGCCAGCCGCGCAGGAAGGTGCGACGATGGGGCCGTGCACCTCGACCACGACGCCTGCTACCGAGCGATCTGCGCGCGGGAGGCCCGGTTCGACGGAGTGTTCGTCACCGCGGTGACGACGACCGGCATCTTCTGCCGGCCATCGTGCCCCGCTCGCACGCCCGGTTCCCAGAACGTCGCCTTCCTCGGCTCTCCGGCTGCGGCACTCGAGGCGGGGTTCCGCTCGTGCAAGCGCTGCCGACCAGACGCCGCCCCGGGGTCCCCCGACTGGGACCGCCGCGGTGACCTCGTCGGTCGAGCGGTGCGCATGCTCGGCTCGACCGGTGGTGCAGATGCGATCTCGGTGCCTGCGCTCGCTCGTCGGCTCGCGGTCAGCGATCGCCACCTGCGGAGACTGTTCGCCGAGGACATCGGTGCCTCGCCAGTGACCGTCGCCACCGCCCAGCGGGTCGCGACCGCACGCCTGCTCGCGGAGCAGACCGACCTCCCGTTCGCAGAGATCGCGTTCGCGGCGGGCTTCTCCAGCATCCGTCGCTTCAACGACGTCGTCCGCACCTCCACCGGGTGCACGCCATCGCAACTGCGGTTTGGTGTGCGAGCGGAGGAGGCCGCGCCCGGGCGCCGCACGAGCGGCGGGCTCGACATATCGCTGATGCTTCCCGCTCGTGCGCCGTACGACGGAGCGGGCCTCGGGCGCTTCCTCCACGCCCATCGCATGCCGGGCGTCGACGGCGTCGTCAATGGCACCTGGCGGGCACGCACCCGAGGTGGTGTCGTCGAGGTGACGCCGACGTCCGCGGGTGTCGGCGTGCGCCTGCGGCTTGACGGCGTCGCACGGATCACTCCGACGCTCGCCGCCGTCCGTCAGGTGTTCGACCTCGATGCAGATCCACTCGGACCGGCCGAGGCGTTCGTCCATGATCCCGTCCTCGGCCCGCTGCAAGCCGAGTTCCCCGGCGTGCGCATCCCGGGAGCGATCGACCCGTTTGCGACCGCAGTGCGCGTGGTGCTCGGCCAGCAGGTCTCCACCGCGGGCGCCACCAAGCTCGCAGAGCGGCTCGTGGTCAGCCACGGCCACCGCCACGACGACGACCCGGTCACCGGATGGTCGTGCCCGCGTCCGGAGGACCTCGTCGAGGCGCCCCTCGAGACGACCGTCGGCATGCCGGCATCCCGCGCAACCGCCGTTCGTTCCCTGGCTGCGGCATGCCTCGCCGGCGATGTCGTGATCGACCGCTCGGCAGACCGCGACGAGCAGCACAAGGCCCTGCTCGCGGTGCGCGGCATCGGCCCATGGACGGCGTCGGTCATTGCTGCGGTCTGCCTCGGCGACCCCGACGCCTTCGCCGACACCGACCTCATCCTGAGGCGGGCCATAGCCGCGGCCGGCGTCACCCCAGCGATGTGGTCCCCCTGGCGCTCCTACGCGATGTTCCTCCTCTGGGTACCGGTCGTCGCGGCCCGGGCCTGAGACAGCACCGTTGGCCCAGCGCGCGGTGACTGGCCCGCCGTGGGTCAATCGCGCCGCGCGGCGAGGGCGGCCAGCTGCACGCGACCGCGCACCCCGAGCTTGTTGAAGATGCTGGCCAGATGGCTCTTCACCGTCTCCCGGCCCATGAGGAGGCGGACGCCGACCTGTGGGTTCGTGAGTCCTTCTGCAACAAGCGCCACCACCTCTCGTTCTGTCGGCGTGAGACTGTCCCACCCGACGGACGGTCGGCCTCGCTTGCCCCACCCTGCGCTGCACGAAGGCGACGGCTCCGTCGATGCCGAGGTTGGCCCCGGTCTCGAACGCTGCTCGATAGGCCTCCCCGCCGAGCTCGCTGCGAGCCTTGTCCATCGCATCGAGGAAGCGCTCCTCGTGCACGGCGAGGTGCCGCTCCAGGCCTCGAGCCGTGCGAAACGACGCCGACACGCCAGCCAGGGAAGCTGCCGATCCCCTCTCACCCTGGGCGACGGCCACCTCCGCCAGCACCTGCAGGGAGAAGAACAGCTCGCCGCCAAGATCATGCTCGGCCGCTCGGGCCAACGCCTCATGAGCCAGGCGCTCCGCACTCGGCAGGTCACCCAGGAGCGATGCCACGACGGCTCGCCGCCACCGCATCGTGTGGGACGAGCTCGCCTTCCGCCGCCAGCTCGGCCCGCCGCTCGCGTCGCACTGAATCGCGGCGTCACTCGCAGCGTGGTCCCCCTGGCGCTCCTACGCCATGTTCTTCCTCTGGGCACCAGTCGTCGCTGTCCGGTTCTCGAGGCCAGTCAGTCGATGTCGAGGTAGAACACCTCGATCGAGCCATCCTGGAGCAGTTCGGCGTACGCCGCGAGGTGTGCAACGAGTACGCCGGATGCAATCAGGACGCGGGTGAGCTCAGCTCCGGGGACCGCAACGGTCGAACCCTCGAAGTCGACCGCGAGACGTTCGATGACCGGCGTCATGTCGTGAAGCAGGAAGTCGGTCGCCGAGGGCTCGCCGGATGCCGACCGCTCCGCCGAGAAGAGCAGCTCAAGCCTGTCGAAGAACTGATCCGAAAGGCGTACGAGGCGCCGTCTGGTCACTGCCCTGAGTGTGAGTGACGCTCGCGCTGCAGCCGCGTCGCGGTGTCGATGACCCGATCCCGGAAGGCGACCGGCACGTCGTCGAGATCGGCCACGATGCGCGCAGTGAACGCCTCCAAGCGCTCGTTCGGCGTCATGCGATCCATGTCGTCAGCGGAGAGGGCGGGGAGTGACTCGTCCACACGACGATCGTACCGCGGGCAGGTCTTCGACGACCGCCATCTCGCGCGTCGGTGCGCGTCAACAGGTCGTCCTCTGCACTGCCGCCGCCTCGCCGACGCCCGAATCGCGCCTCAGACAGTTCCGC
>JAYUDU010000442.1:0-9350 GCA_043739605.1 Acidimicrobiales bacterium
AGCACCGCGACGACGACCAAGACGCCGGCGCTGATCCAGCGGGCCCGGCGCGACCGTCGAACGGCCGGAGTGATGTCGCCAGAGGCACGGCGCGCGGCCGCTTGGCCGATCGGCGTGTCGCAGGCGACACACGGGTGGCCCGCATGGACGGCATGGGCCCTGCCGCACGATGGGCACGGCGCGACGCTGGCCGTTGTTGCTGTCGTTGCCGTCATGGCTGTGCGGCCCGAACCGAAGCGGGCACCTTGGGCTTCGAGCGCGCCGGAGCCGCTGGGGTTGCGGCGATGCCTGGCTCGCGAGCTCCCGCGCGTCGGGCGTCGCGGTCGCCGGGCAGCCGGGATGCGGCGTCGGTCGATCGGCGCTGGCCCTTGGTCGGGAACGCCGCGAAGAAGGTGCCGACGAACATCATGCCGCCGCCGATCCACAGCCACAGCATCATCGGTTGCACCAGCACGCCGATGGTGGCGGGACCGCCCTCGACCTCTGGTGAGCCGACCAGCGTCGTGTAGACGTCGTCCACCAGACCAGTCTTCACCGACGGTGTCCCGATGCCCTGGCTCGCGAACCGGTACTGGCTGATCTTGGGTTCGAAGACCTTGCCGCCATCGATGCGCAGCCGTGCGCCGATGCGGGCGGCCACGGGGTTCTCGATGCTGTTGCGGGTGGTCGTGGTGCCCAGATAGGTGACGCGGTGGCCGGCGATGCGCACGGTCTGGCCCTCGGCGAGCGACACCTCGGTCCTGTGGGCGTAGGCGGCACTGGCCGCGAAGCCGATGGCCACCAACACCACGCCGAGATGCACGATCATGCCCCCGTTGGCCCTACCGACCAGCCCCCGCCAGCCATGACGGCGGGTGGCGAGCAGGAGCTGGCGCACAGCCGCGCCGCCGGCGAACGCGCCGAGGCCGAACGCGGCAAGCGGCAACACCCCTCGGTAGTCGAGAAGGACGAGGGCGACGACAACGGCGACCGCAAACATGGCGGGCCACAGCAGTCGCTCCCGCATCGTCTCGGCGGCGGCTTTGCGCCACGGCAGCGCCGGCGCGATGGCCATCAGGAACAGCAGCGCCAGGCCGATGGGTCCGGTCATGCGGTCGAAGTACGGCCGGCCGACGGTGATGCGCTCGCCGTTGACGGCCTCGGTCACGAGTGGGAACACCGTGCCGAGCAGCACGACGAACGCGAACGCCGCGAAGAGCAGGTTGTTTATGAGGAACGCGCCTTCACGCGACACCGGCGAATCGATGGCGCCCGGCGATCGGAGGGCGTCGCCACGCCAGAAGATGAGGCCAACCCACACCACCACGATGACTCCGAAGAAGGCCAAGATCGCCGGCCCGACCGACCCTTCAGTGAAGGCGTGGACCGAGTCCAACACCCCCGAACGGGTGAGGAACGTGCCGAGGATCGTCAAGCTGAAGGTGGCGCACAGCAGCGAGAGGTTCCATACCCGGAGCATCCCTCGCCGCTCTTGCACCATCACCGAGTGCAGGTACGCGGTGCCCGTCAGCCACGGCAGGAACGACGCGTTCTCCACTGGATCCCATGCCCAAAAGCCACCCCAGCCGAGGACCTCGTAGCTCCACCACGCGCCGAGGGCGATGCCCAGGGTGAGAAAGCCCCACGCTATCAGTGTCCACCGCCGCGTCTCGACGAGCCACCCCTCTCCGAGGCGACCGGTGACGAGCGCGGCGATGGCAAACGCGAACGGCACCGTGAAGCCCACGTAGCCCAAGTACAACACCGGAGGATGGAACGCCATGAGCGGGTGGTTCTGCAGGAGCGGGTTGGGGCCGGGGCCGTCGAGCGGAATGACTCCGGTGACCTCGTGGAACGGGTTGGCAGGGCCGGCCATGAGGCCGAAGAAGAACGCCGCGACGGCGAGGCCGACAAGCATCGCCCAACCGACGACCGGGTCGTGCGCCCTGTCCCTGAACCGCCTGGCCATGGCGGCGAGGAAGCCCGCCAGGATGAGCGTCCACAGCAGGATTGAGCCTTGGAGGCGGCTCCACATCGTGGAGATCGTGTACAGCAGCGGCGTCGAACGACTGTGGTTGTCGGCCACGAACTGCAGCGAGAAGTCGTGGGTGAGCAGGGCCCGCTCCATCGCGAACGACGCGGCCACGGCAGCGCCGACGACCATCCACACGTAGACGCGAGCGCTGCGCACCAGCGCGGGCCGACCTGTGGTGAGGGCGAACGCGTACGTACCGACGCCGGCCAGCGCGGCGCACAGGCCCAAGTAGACGCCGGCCGAACCGATGATCGCGTTCACGAGCCGACTCCCCTGTACTCCTTGACCCGGTCGGGGTTCTTGGCCTTGTAGGACTCGTCGTGCTTCACGATGATGCGGTCAGACTGGTACACCGCGCCGTCCTTCGACCAGTGCCCTTCGAGCACCACGGGGATCGTCTCCCGGAAGAGGCCGGTCGGTTGGCCGCCGGTGTGGACGACGGAGACGATCTGGTGGTCGCCGTAGATCTGGAAGACCAGCCGTCCGCCCTGTTCTTGCACCGTACCGACCTTCACCACGCCTTCGACGCGGAAGCGCCGGGTGCCGAGGGCGTGCTGATCGGCGACGGCCTCGTCTGCGGTGCGGAAGTACACGGTCGCGTTGGACAGACCGCGGGAGATGACAAAGCCGATAGCGAGGACGAAGACCAATGAGACCACGATGATGCGGGCGCGGTTGGTGCGCCGGGGCGCGACCGCCACGACGACGGGCGGGAGGTCTTCGTCGTCGAGCGTCGGGGCGTCGTAGGCGGGGGCGCTCATCGCGATACCGATCGGGGGGGACGCGCCGCGACAGACGCCTTGCGGATGCGGCGACCGAGCAGCCCCGCGTAGGCGCCAAGGCCCAAGAAGGTCGTCAGGTAGCCCGCGATGACGTAGCCCATCAGCGAGCAACTCCTTCGGCCCGACGGGCATCAATGGCGAAACCGAGCGCGGCGGCGTCGGCCTCCTCCTCAAGGGCCTCAAGGCGGGTGCGGTGGACCACCATCCACACGAAGAGGAGGTTGAAGGCGACGAAGCCGAGCAGCATCGCGATGATGAACCCGCTGTCGGCATTGGTGCCCGGATCGGGGCTGAGGAGCGTGCGGCCCTGGTGCAACGAGCGCCACCATTCGACAGAGAAGTGGACGATCGGCAACAGGCCGGCGCTGGCGAGGGCGAACAGCGCAGAGGTGGTGGCTCGGCCGCGGCCCGGCTCTAGCGAGCGTCGCAGGCCGATCGAGCCCAACAGGACCGCCATCAACAGCGCCTCGCTGGTGAGGCGTGGGTCCCACTGCCACCACACGCCCCAGGTGGGACGACCCCAGATCGAACCGGTGACGAGCGTGAGCGCGGTGAACACCGCGCCGACCTCGATGGCAGCGGCGCCGACCCTGTCGGCCGCCGCCGACCTCCGGACGAGCGCCACGATGGCCGCGACGGCCGCGGTGCCGACGGCGACGTAGGAGGTCCATGCCAGCCCGGGGTGGATGGCGATGAGACGGCTGTACTGCGCCTGTTCGTTGCTCTTTGGCAGCATCAGGCCAAGACCAAACGTGGCCCCCAGGAGGCCGAGACAAGCCCAGCCGAGGACGGTGGTGGCGAGCCGTGGCTGGCGAGGGGCGGGCGCAGCCGCGGGGCGGCCGGGGGACAACGTGGTGGCGGTCATGCGCCTTCCTCCAGGAGTGGTCCGAACCCGAACACGCCGAACGCGACGTACAGGGTGGCGAAGGTGACGAGCACGGCGAGCCAGGTGCCCGCCTCGCCGGGCGTGCCGGCGAAGGCAGCCTCGAAGGCGCGGGTGGCTGCGAGCAGGAGCGGAGCGAGAACGGGGAGCACAAGGAGGGGCAGCAACGTCTCGCGCACCGCAAGGCCGGCGCTCATTGCCCCATACGCGGTGCCGGCGGCGGCGAGCCCGATGGTGGCAAGCACGCACGTGACCAAGAGCAGCCACGGCGTGTGCAAAGCGGTGCCATAGAGGAAGGCGATGCCGGCGAGGAGGAGGACCTCGACCACGACCAGCTGCGCGGCGAGGGCCGCGGCCTTGCCGAGGAAGATGCCGGCGGGATCGAGACCGGAGAGGCGAAGCCCGTCGCGTGTGCCATCGCCGGACTCGATGGCGAAGGCGCGTTGCGTCGCAAGCAGGGTGCACAAGACAACGGCGATCCAGAACAGACCGGGAGCTGCCACGGCGAGGGTGCCGCGATCGGGGTCGAGCGCGAACGCGAACAGCACCAGCACCACAACGGCGTAGGGCAGCACCTGGTTCACCGCCACGCGGGAGGCCAGCTCGATGCGAAGGTCCTTGCCGGCAACCAGCGCAGCGTCTGTGAGGAGCGTCGGGCTACGCACGTGCGGCCTCGCGGACGTGGTCGGCGGGATCGCCGCAGGGGCCGTGCGTGTGGCCGCCGACGACGGCGACGGTGCGATCTGCGAGCGCGGTGGAGCGGTCGAGGTCGTGGCTGGCAAGGACGACGGTTCGGCCACGGTCACGAGCCTCGCCGATGAGGGCATCGATGAGGTCGCGGCCATCCGGGTCGAGGCCGGCGTGGGGCTCATCGAGCAGCCACAGCTCGGGGTCGCGAGCGACGAGTGCGGCCAGCGCGGTGCGGCGACGCTGACCGGCGGACAGACGCCCGGCTGGGACCGCGGCGAGGCGCCCGTCGAGGCCGAGCCGCTCCATCGCCGCGGGGATGGCACCGAGGGGGCCCCCGCTGGCGCGTACGGTGAAGCGGACGTTGTCGGCGACCGTGAGGTCGTCGTAGAGGGAGGTCGCGTGGCCGACCAGACCAAGGCGACGACGGATGGACCGTCGATCGACCCGCAGATCGCAATCGAGCACCAGCGCGGTCCCGTCGACGACCGAGACGAGTCCAGCGCAGGCGCGCAGCAGCGTGGTCTTGCCAGCGCCGTTCGGCCCGACCAGGAGCACCACCTCGCCGTGGCGGACGTCGAGATCGACGCCCGCCAGAGCGGGGAAGCGTCCGAGCAGGCAGACGGCGGAGCGGAGGTGGATCGCGAGGCCCATGCCGACCAGGGCAGGTTACCGGGCGAGGCCCCCGTTCCACCAAGCAGCGCTCCGCCGGGACCACCACGAGCATCGCTGAAGGCCCGCATGGACGCGGCGATGGCGTCGCTCGATGCACCCCCGCCAGCCGCCGCCCCCGGCTCGTCCGCGCCAGTTCCAGCCGCTGCGGGCATCATTCTCGAGCCCGTACCCCTGGTCTCGGGCACGGCGCCACGACCGGCCGGGAGGGCTGATGCAGCGACCATCCTCATCGTAATCGGTCGCACGCTCATCACCCTCGGGCTGCTCATCTTCGGATTCGTCGGCTACGAGCTGCTCGGCACAAACATCGCGGAGGCCCGCCACCAGGCACAGCTGCGCGGCGAGGCCCGCACGCTCCTCGGTCCGGCCGCGACGCCGGGCGAGCTCGTCCAAGAGGTCATCGAGTCCAAGCCAAACCAGGCGCTCGCCCCGCCACCCCCACCCGAAGGTGCCGCCGTCGCCGTCATCAAGCTGCCGCGCATCGGCGTGGAGAAGACCGTCGTGGAAGGGGTGTCGCTGCCCGACCTGAAACGGGGTCCCGGCCACTACCCGGGCACGCCGCTGCCCGGCCAGCCCGGCAACGCGGCCATCGCCGGCCACCGGACCACCTACGGCGCGCCGTTCTTCCACATCGACGAGATGCGCAAGGGCGACCCGGTGTTTGTGACCACCCAACAGGGGGCGTTTCGCTACGAGGTCGACGCCGTCGATGTGGTCAAGCCGACCGACCTCTCCGTTGTTGGGCCGCTCGATGGCGCCCATCTGACCCTCACCAGTTGCAACCCCCGCTTCTCTGCCGCGCAACGCATCGTGCTGCATGCCACCCTCGTCGGTCCCGCAGCCGCCCCGCCCGTTGAGACGACCGTGCAAGTGACCAACGCTCCCGCAGCCGCGGCGAGACAGGCCCGCCCCCTCGAAGTGGTCGGGGCGGTGTCCGACCCCAAGGCCAAGGTGCCGACGCTGCTGTACGGCGCGGCCGCGGCGCTCATTGCGCTGGCCGGCTGGTTCCTCGGCCGCAGGTGGAGGCGCCTGCCGGCGTACGCCATCGCGGCCGTCCCCTTCGGCCTCGCGCTCTTCTTCTTCTACGCAAACCTCTCCCGCCTCGTCCCCAGTTAGCTCCAGCTGCGCTGGCTCGTACGGGTTCCACCGGATTCGGGCGTCCGTCCGGAGGTTCCACCGCTTTCGTGCGCTTCGGGTACGAACGCGGTGGGACCTCGACGACCAACCCAAATTCGGGGAGATGGTGCCCACGCAGCGGGGCGGGGTCCGCGACGTCACTGAATGACGCCGGTCTCACCCCCCGACGGGCGTACCGCTGACCAGCGTCACCGCCACCTGCCCAACCAGCACTGCGGTGACGAACGCGCAGAGCGCGATCCAAAGGTCGACGCGCCCGCGACGCGGCCGACGCCGCACGGCCAACCACACCACGACTCCCATACCGGCCGCCTTGATTGCCGCCGGCCCGCCGTGGTAGCCGACCGCCACGAGCACCGCGAGCGTGAGGAGCACCACGAACGTAACGAGGGCTGCGACGAACGGCGACGCGCGCCTCACAGGGTGTTGGCGATGCCGCCGAGGCCAATGGCGTCGAGGGCGTCGCGCATGTTGTTGGCGATGCCGCCGACGCGGTTCGTGAGGAGCAAGAGCCCAAATGCCGCGAGCAATGCGCCGCTGAGGAGGTTGATCGTGCCGATGTGGGCCTTGACCCACCGGAAGGTGCCGGTGAGGCGACCAAACGCGACCCCGGCGACGACGAAGGGTACGCCGAGGCCGATGGAGTACGAGGCGAGCAGGGCCGCCCCCCGGGCCACCGAGTTGGTCGTCGAAGCGAGCGCGTAGATGCCGGCGAGCACGGGGCCGATGCAGGGGCTCCAGCCAAACGCGAAGGCTGCCCCCATCAAGGGCGGTGCCCACGCGCCGAGCGCCGACGGGCGGACGTGGAAGCGCGCCTCGCGGTTGAAGAATCGTGGTCGGAACAAGCCAGCCATCGTCACCCCCATCGCCACGATGAGCACCCCGGCGAGGCGGCGCAGGCCGACCTGATGATCCTGGAGCAGCCCGCCCAAGGCCGATGCCCCTGCGCCGAGTGCGGTGAAGACGGCGCCGTAGCCGGCCACGAACAACAGCGAGCTGCGCACGAGCCGTCGCTTGTCGGGCGCAGATGTCTCGGCGAGGTCCGACGCGCTGACGCCGGACATCAGCGAGAGATAGCTCGGAACCAGCGGCAGCACGCACGGTGACAGGAAGCTCAGCGCTCCCGCCGCGAAGGCCACTGCGAGGCCGGGCCCAAACGCCGAGGGCAGGACGACGCCGAGCATCCCACCAGCGAACCACGCGCGACCCCCCTTCGGCGAGGCAGGCACCGATCGGCGCACACGGGCGCTCGCCGCCGGTGCGATGAACATGGCGCCACCCGGTCGGGCACTGCGCGGACTATTCGCCGCCGAAGTGCGGCGCGCGCTTCTCCGTGAACGCTCGCTTTCCTTCGGCGAGGTCGGCGCTGGCCCACGCGGCCGAACGGGCTGCTGACACCGTCGAGTCTTGGTGCTGTGGCGCCATCGACGCGGGCGCCGGGGCTTCAAGGGCGGCCTTGTGGGCCCTCAGCGTCAGTGGGGCGAGACGGGCCAGCTCTCCGGCCCAGATCATGGCGTCGCCGGGGGCGCCGAGGCGATGAACGAAACCGAGGTCGAAGGCACGCTGGCCACTCAGCTCCTCCGCACTCAGCAGCACGTGGGCGGCGGCGCTTCGACCGAGCATGGCCGCCGCCCGGGCTGCGGTCCAGTGATCGATGCTCAGGCCGAGCTTGGCGGCTGGCACCCCGAGGCGCGCCTTGGGCGTTGCCACCCGAAGATCGGCGGCGAGGGCCAACTGGACCCCGGCGCCCAAGCACGCCCCTTCGATGGCCAACAGCACCGGTATGGGCGCGTCAACGAGTGCCTGCAAACAGCGACGCAACGCGGGCTGAAAGTCGGCATCTTCGACCGTCGACAGGTCTGCCCCGGCACAGAAGTGGCCGCCCGACCCGGAGATGATCACGATGCGGGCGCCCGTCGTGGAGGCCGCATCGACGGCGTCGGCCAGCGCGTTGCACGCAGTGGTGTCGAGCGCGTTCCGCTTGGCGGGGCGGTCGAGGATGATGTGCGCGACTGGCGGGTTGGCCGCATTTGGGTGCAGCGCACCCGGCTCGATCGGGCCCAGGACCCGAGGCGCACCCTTGCCCACGATCTCGACGAGCGCGCCCCTGACCATGCCGCCGCTCACCGGTTGGTCCACCGCGGCGCCCGCTTCTCCGCAAACGCTGCGATGCCCTCCGCGGCGTCGTCGGTCGAGGCGAGGACGCTGAGCAGCGGATGGAGTGTCGCCAGCGCGTCTGGCGCCGATTGGTCGAGCACCCGGTAGAAGCTGTCGCGGCCGATGCGCACCGCGGCGGGAGGCTTGGCGACCAACGTCGCCGCCAGCTCGTCGACCGCGGCCTCAAGGTCTGATGCCGGGACCAGACGACTGATGAAGCCCAATCGATCCGCCTCTGCTGCGTCGATGCGCCGGCCCGTCAGCATGAGATCGAGCGCCTTCTTCGGCGGCATGGAACGAACAAGGGGCACCGTGATCATGAACGGCCACAAGCCGATGTCAACTTCGGGGCAGCCAAACCTCGCCGTGTCGGCGGCGACGACCAGGTCACAGGAGAGCGCGAGGCCAAACCCACCCGCGAGGCACCACCCGTGCACTTGCGCAATGGTCGGCTTGCCCAGCGCGTACAGATCTTCAAACAGTCCAGCGAGGCGACCGCGCCCGTCGTGGAGATCGAGGGACGACGCCCCCTCCGCCATGCCGCCAAGGTCGGCGCCGGCGCAGAACGCCTTCTCCCCGGCACCCGCCAGCACCACGACTCGCACCGCACCGTCGGCCTTCGCGGCGGCGACGTGGACGCGAAGCAGGCCGATCATGTCCCACGTCAGCGCGTTGGCCCGCTCCGGCCGGTTGAGGGTGATCCGAGCGACCCCACGGGCAACCTCGTAGCGCACCAGCGAGGCGGCGTCCCGGTCCGTCATGGTCGCCGAACCTACCGCCCGCCGCGTTCCGCCCGGCGACTGCGCTGCGGCCGGCCGGCTCCACACCTCCTAACGTCAGCGATGTGTCGGTGGTGGGGATCGTGTCGTTCCGGCTTGGTGGGGCCGACGGCGTCTCCATCGAGGCCGCCAAGTGGGCGGATGGCTTCGTCGCCAACGGGTGGTCGGTGCGGACGATCGCGGGTGGTGGCCCCGTCGACGTGACCGTTCCGGGGCTGGCGTGGGGCGACGGCGTC
>JAYUDU010000443.1:0-3689 GCA_043739605.1 Acidimicrobiales bacterium
AGCAGCTCCGGCATGCGGTCGGTCCAACCGAACGCGACGGCGCCGGCCGCATCCATGCGCTGACGCAGCTCTTCGTGACGGCCGCAGGCGACGACGACCCGGTGACGGCCGGTCGCGAGCAACGCGGCCACCGTCTCGCCGACCTGACCGACCCCCCACGACCCTGCGAGCACAAGCACGACGCGCTCTTCGTCACCCAGGCCGAGTGCGGCGCGAGCGTTGGCCATCGACGGAAGTCGGTGGGCGATCTCCGGCCGCACGAGCGGCCCCGGCGCGCAGGTCGGAGCCGGGCTGAGCGCGCTGATCTCCGCAGCGACGCGGGGGTGCACGGCGATGTTGAGATCGCTTCCCCTGTGCACCACGCGGGGGTGGACGCCGAAGTCGGTCACGACGTTGACCAATGGGACGGTGACGGCACCCTCCTCGCGGAGCGCCCCGATGATGTTGGTCGCCAACGCGTATGTCGATACGACCGCGTCTGGGCGATGCTCGGCGATGGAGGCCAACACCCGGCGGCGGGACATCCGAATGAACGCCCGCAGGATCCGAGGCCACGAACCGCCCTGCTTGTAATAGCCGGCGTAGGTACGGTCGTAGCTCTCAGGAGCAATCCGGAGCTGCACCAGGTAGAGCCAGATCCAAAAGCGGCCGACCCCGTTGGGCATGCAGTCGAAGATGTCGACGACCGTCGCCTCGACGCCGCGCAGGCCGAGGCGACGTGCGAGCTCCCTGGCGGCGCCGTCGTGACCCGCGCCCATCCGGGCCGACACCACCAGCACTCGCTCCACGGGGAGAGGACCCTAGTGCCAAGCGAAGCCAGAACCTCGGCAACCACCATTCGCTGCCCCGCCGACCACCCGCTTGGCTACCGTGCGTCGGTGCCCGATGCGACCTGCGACGAACCCGCGAGTGCGCCAGGGAGGCCATGGCTGCTCCAGGCCGTCCAGGTGGCGCCGTTCTCGTACAAGGACGCCTTTACGCTCTTCAACCTCGGGGCTGGGGTCGTGGCTCTCTACGAGCTGGCCCACGGGCACGCCAGGGCGGCCGGCTATTGGGTGATGATCGGCTACGTCCTCGGCGATCTCTTCGACGGGGCCGTAGCGAGGGCCACCCGCACCTCGAACGCTTTCGGGGGCGAGCTCGACGCCATCGTCGACCACTTCGTACACGTCGTCGTGCCTGCGCTGATCCTCGCCGAGGTGTACCGCGGCCGCGGCCACGAGGTGTTGGGCCTCGCCATTGGCGGGTTCCTCCTCGCCACCGCCACCATCCGCCACGCCCGCCTCGCGTCTGAGCCGTTCTCTTCGAAGCAGGCGTGGTGCGGCCTGCCCCGTACCGTCTCTGGGTTTGCGGCCATGTCCCTCCCCCTCTCGATTGCGTTCTTTGACGACAACCCGGCGCGGATCGTCACCACCACGGCGGTGATCGCGGTGCTGTCGATGCTGAACGTGATCCCGATCCCATACGCCACGCATCGAGGTGCCCGGAAGCTGTCCGGCGCCTCGAAGGTCCTTGCCATCCTCTGGCTGGTCTCGCCGCTCGCGGTGTTCCTCATCGACCGCGCCTACGTGTTCGACCTCATCTTCGTCTGGTGCGCTGGCTACACCCTCCTCGGCTGGGCGCCCTTGACCAAAGACGAGCGAGTCGAGTTCGCCACCGAGCGCACGAGGTGGCTCGCGGCGGTGGCACAGCAACGCAAGCGCAAGCCGAGGCCGGCCTGACGGCGTCGCGACCCCGCTGCTCAGCTGCTGAAGAACGCCTCGAGGCCGTCGCAGACGCGGTGGACGGTGGTGTCGTCCATGCAGGAGTGGAGCGGGAGCGAGACGATCTCGTCGCCAAGGCGCTCCGTGACGGGCAGGGGCCCCGCGCGGAACTGCGAGAAGTACGTGTGCCGGTGCGCCGGCCGCCAATGCATGCCGGTGTCGACGCCGCCCTCCGCGAGGAACGCCCGCAGGTCGTCGCGGCGTCCCCCCGCGATGCGAACTGCGTAGAGGAACGGGTTGACGTCCTCGAAGTCGCTGGCGGGGATCTGGACTCCGTCGATCTCCTTGAGCCGCTCGCTGTAAACCCGGCACGATGCCTGGCGGGTGCTACGGATGCGGTCGAGCTTCTTGACCTGAGCGATGCCGATGGCGGCGTGCAGATTTGAGACGTGGTAGCGGAAGCCCTCGTGGACGGCGTCGTAGTCCCATGTCCTGGCGTTCTTGTACATCGTCGTCGGCGGCTGGTCTGAGCCAAGCAGGCGCAAGCGCTGGATGTGAGCCAGCTCTGCGTCGCTCTTCACCACGAGCACGCCGCAGTCGACGGCCGTGAGCGCCTTGACCGGGTCGAAGCTGAACATGCAGATGTCGGAGAACGTGCCGACCGCCTTGCCCCGGTACGACGACCCGAACGCGTGCGCGGCGTCGTGGATGAGGCGGAGCCCGTGCTGGGCTGCGAGCGCGGCAAAGGCATCGTGGTCGCAGACGAAGCACCCGTAATCCATGGCGATGATCGCTCGGGTGTTGGGACCGATCAGCTCGGCAGCCCGTTCGGGGTCGATGCACGCAGTGATGGGGTCCGCATCACAGAAGACCGGTCGGGCCCCGACGTTGAGGATCGCCTGAATGTCGGACAGGTGGGTGAAGGATGGCGTGATGACCTCATCCCCCGGCCCGATGCCCGCGATGACCATCGCGAGGTGCAACGCGGCGTGGCCGGTGCTGACGACCGCGGCATGCCGCGGCGGACTCCCGATGGCTTCCAGAACGGCCGATTCGAGGTCTCCGACGAACCGACCCATGCCAAGGAACCCCTCGTCGAGGACCTCCATGGCTGCCGCCTTCTCGTCATCCTCGATGAGGGCGCGGTAGATAGGGACTCGCTTCGTTGCGTCAACCCAAGACATCGAACCGGAAAGATTGGTCGTTTGGCCCCCTCCCCCGCAAGCCAGACCCCACCCGCAGGCCGCATGCGGGCCAGCGCGTCGCCGCTTCAGCGCGACCGGGCAGCCACGCTGGCCGACTCGCCCACGACCACTGCGGCGCGCCTCATCGTGGGCTCCGTGGCGGTCGCGATCGCCGTCCACTCCGCCCCGTATCTCGCCACCCTGGCCCGGGGCAGGCGCGCTCAGCTGCTCCCCCGGCTGGCCGGGATCGGCCCGCGGAACAGCGTGGCGCTCACCTTCGACGACGGCCCCGACCCAACGTCGACGCCACTGTTCATCGAGGCGCTCGGGCAGCTCGGATGGTCTGCAACGTTCTTCGTGCTCGGCGAAAACGTCCGACGTTCGCCGGAGATCGTCCGAGACCTGGTTGCCGCCGGACACGAGGTCGCGGTGCACGGTGACCGCCATCGTTCGCATCTGTGGCGAGCCGCCCCCGATGTGGTGGCCGACGTTCGCAGAGCGCGTGACACCATCGCCGACGTGAGCGGAACGACGCCCATCTGGTTCCGTCCGCCGCATGGCGCGCTGAGCGCGCCAAGCCTGCTCGCAGCTCGACGTTGCGACCTCCGACTCGTGCTGTGGTCCACGTGGGGGCGAGACTGGACCTCACACGCGACGCCCGACTCTGTGACGGCGCACATCCGACGAGACCTGAGCCCTGGGGCGACCTTGCTGTTGCACGACACCGACTGCACCTCCGCTCCCGGCGCGTGGCGCTCCGCGCTCGGCGCGCTGCCCCTCATCGCGACGCTCCTGGCCGAGC
>JAYUDU010000444.1:0-3689 GCA_043739605.1 Acidimicrobiales bacterium
TCGATTCCCGTCGCGGTCCTCATCGGAAAGGCGAGGGGTGTCGATCCTCGGGACGTGGGCGACCACAACCCCGGCTACTGGAACTCTCGACAACAGCTGGGCCGCGCCGCCGCGGTGCCGGTCCTTCTTGGTGACGGCATCAAGGGCACGGTCGCAGCGGCGGTCGGCACGGTCGCTGGCCACCTCGCTGGCGTCGACGGCCATGGCATCCTGGCCGCGACATGGGCAGCAGCCGCCGCGGCGATGATCGGCCACGCCTGGCCGGTGTTCGCAGGCTTCCGCGGCGGACGGTCGATCCTGACCTACTGCGGCGCGCTGGCGGTGCTGTCGCCCCGCACGTTCGCCATCAGCTTGGCCGCGTGCCTGGTGGTGACCGGGGTTGTCCGCAGCTTCACATGGGGCGCCCGCGTCGGCGTCTTCGGTACCGCAGCCGTCTCGTTCGTCATCGATGGCCGCTACCGCACCGCGGCCCTCGGCATCCTGATGACGCTCATCGGGCTGCGGTTCGCCCTCGCCGCCATCGCGGCGCGGCGGCGTGGTGCGGCCGATCAGCACAACGGAGCAGACGTTGAGCGGCCGTCGCCGAGCAACGCGGGGGAATGACGCGAGCGGGCGCATGTGCGGATACGGTGCGATCGTGTCGCAGGGCGAGCATCTCCACGACGTCCTTACAGGCCAGCATCTGACGTTCCTGCAACCCGCCGACTCCTCCGGAGAGGTGCTCCAGGTGGAGGTGCGTCTCGATCCGGGGGGCTTCGTCCCGCGTCACCTCCATGCGCGCCAGGACGAGCGGGTCGAAGTCCTTTCGGGGATGCTGACCGTGAAGGTGGGGCGCGCAGAACGGCGGCTCGGTGTCGGAGAGGTCGCGCACGTTCATCGCCGGAGAGTGCACGTCGTGCGCAACGCAGGCGTGAATGAGGCGCGGTTCCTCCTGGAGGTCCGCCCTGCTCGTCACATGGAGGGCTTCATGCGCGGCCTGTTTGCTGTCATCAACATGTTTCGGCCGCTGGCCCGCTTCAGACGGTCGAAGGGCGCGGCGTAGGCCGACGACGTCGGCGAGGTCCGCGCCATAGCGCTTCGGAGGCTTCGGGCCTCGCGGCCGCAGATGCTCACCATCAGCGTCAGTAGGTGCGGCCCCGCCAGGTGCGGGTCGGGCGGATGGTCGCGGTGGTCAGGCGCAGGGTCGCCGCGATGTCGGCGAGCGGCGCCGCAACGACGAAGCGGGCGGGCGACCGGTAGGAGGCCCGGAGCCCCACCGCGAGGCCGAAGCGGAGCATCACGAGCGCCACGTCGACGACGGTGCCGCGCCCGGTCGCAAGACGAGGCAACGGAAGCGCCACCGCAGCCCACAGCACGACGAGATCGACGACCTGGTCTCTGGGTCGCGCCACGTCCGCCATCGGCAGGCTGCGGCCCCACTGGGTCCACACGTCGGCGACGCCATCGTGCATGTCGACATCGATGAGCCGGCCACCATCGACGAAGCCCACACGTGCGCCGGTGCGCGCCAGCGCCCGCAGCACCGCGATGTCGTCGGTCATGTGGCTGCTGGCGGCCCCGAAACCTCCCAGGGCGACCAGGGGTGCGGCCTCGGCCACGAGGCACTGACCGTTCCCGATGAGGCGTTCCGGATCGCTGGTGGCGGCACCCGGCGCGCCGAACCGTACGACGAGCCCGGCGAGGAACGCGGCATGCAACATCTGCTCCGCGGCCCCGCCGACCACGAAGCGACCACCAGCCGTGAGGACATCCCACCGCCCTCGATCGAGCTCGTGGACCAGAGCGCCAAACGCTCCGGGCTGGGGCACGACGTCGGCGTCGAGGGTGGCTATGACGCGGCTGGCTTGATGACCGGACGGGGAGTCGAGCACGGCGGCATCCAGACCCTGCTGCAGCGCCCACGGCTTGCCGACCCACCCTGGCGGCAATGGTCGGCCGGCGATGACGTCGACCTTGATCCCTGCGGCCCGCGCCACGTCTGTGGTGCCATCGGAGCTCTCATCATCAACGACGATCACCCGGTCTACCTGGGCGTCGGCGACCAGGGCGGCGAGGAGAGGCCCGATGCGCTTCGCCTCGTCGCGAGCCGGGATCACCACAGTGACTCCGCCGGGGGGTGCGGTGTGGGGGAGCGGCGCGAGCGGCGGCGGCCGTCGTGCCCCCCGCACCAGGCGGACGCCCACGACCGCCCCGCAGATCGCCTGTACCACCGCGAAGGGCGTCGGCCGCCACGGAGCCAACAGTGGGCCGAGGAGCCGGACGAGCGATCGTGCGACGCGCATCAACCACCGCCGTCTGCGGCGCCGATCATATCGGCGACGATGCGGCCAGACATGGCCACCAGTGGCAACCCGCCGCCGGGATGCGAGGACCCACCGACGAGGAACAGTCCCGGTCGGGGGCCTCGATTCGCGGGCCGGGCGAAGGCGGCGCGCCGGCCGTCGGATGACGTGCCATAGATCGCGCCGCCGACAGCGCCGAACCGGCCGGCCAGGTCGGCGGGGGTTCGATGCTCTCGGACGACGATGCGGTCTCGGAGGTCCAGGCCACGGCGAGCCAGCACGTTGAGCACGTGGTCGCCGTACGCCTGGGCCCGTTGCTGCGTCCAGGCGCGTCCGGGGTCGTCTTCGGATGGGACGTTGACGAGAAGGAACCACGACTGGTGGCCGGGTGGCGCGGTGGCGGCGTCGGTCAACGAGGAGATGGCGGCGTATACCGTGGGGTCGTCGGGAGGGCGACCGGCGGCGATGTCGGCGAACTCTGCGCGGTACGATGACGAGAACCAGACGGTGTGGTGGGCAAGCGGTGGCGACAGCCCAGCTGAGGGTGCGTCTCGTATACCGAGCAGCAGGACGAAGCCAGAGGTGGAGCGACCGGCGCGGCGCACCTTGGCGAGCCGGCCGGCGTCGGGAGCGATGTCACGGTACAGCGCCTCCGCGTCGGCGTCGCTGACGACGATGTCTGCCTCGAGCTCGACGCCGTCTGCCAGCCGCACACCCCGCACCCGCCCGGCGGGCCCGGGTTCGCTCAGCACCCGGTCGACTCCAACGCCGAGGCGGATGTGGGCGCCTGCGGTGATGGCGGCGCGGCCCAGCGCCGTGGCCAACGTCCCAAGGCCCCCCTCGAGATACCACGCTCCCTCGGCCTGCTCCAGGTGTGGGATGCAGCCAAGGGTGGCCGGCGCCGAGTACGGCGAGGAGCCTGCGTAGGTGGCGTAGCGGCCCGCCCACTGGGCGAGCCGCGGGTCGCTGAATGCTTGCCGCGCCCGCCCGTCGAGCGTGCGCAACGGATCGATGGCCATCAGGTCGAACGGGCTTCGCATGCGCCGCGCCAGCAGCCGGGGGTCCTCGATGGGACCGGCAAAGAACGTGCGCTCTGCTACTGCCCACGTCCGGGCAGCCCGACGATGCCACCGCGCAAAGGCTGCGCCGCCGCCTGGCGAGAACGCCTCCACCTCGGCGATGGATCCCTCCGGGCCATCGATGGCATCGCGGGTCGCGAACGTCGAGCCGTCCGCGAAGTGGTAGCGGAACGCGGGATCGAGGCGGTGCGGCTTGCACGCTTGGGCGAGGCTGGTGCCCACCAATCGAAAGAGCTCGTCGAACACCCGTGGGAGCGTCAGCAGCGACGGTCCCGTCTCCCAGGTGAAGCCGCCAGCGTGGTGGGTGCTGAGCTTGCCGCCGACCCGT
>JAYUDU010000445.1:0-9264 GCA_043739605.1 Acidimicrobiales bacterium
GAGCTGGACGGGGCCGAGGTGTCGCGCCTGTGCGTGACGCGCGCCGGATCCGCCGATCTCGGCGCAGGTGGCGGTCTCCGCATCGGCGACATCATCCTCTCGATCGTCGGTGTGGTCGTGGACGAGCGGGCCGATCTCCTCGACCTGCTCACACGCGACCGCATCGGTGTGCCGCTGGCCATCGACGTCCTCCGAGACGGCAGGCCGATGACCGTCGACGTCACGCCTACCCGATGGGCTGGGTAAGCGCGTCTCCGTCGTCATGCCCGTCGTCCCGGAGGTAGAACAGCGAGGTGAAGATCGGCGTCCAGCTGCACCCCCAGGCCACCTCCGTCGATGAGCTACGCACCGCGTGGCGCCATGCGGACCAGATCGGCGCAGACTCCATCTGGCTGTGGGACCACTTCTTCCCCCTCTACGGTGACCCGACCGAGCGCCATTTCGAGGCATACACGCTGCTGGCGGCGATGGCGGTCGAGACGAGCACAGCCACCATCGGCATCCTCGTCACCTGCAACTCCTACCGAAATCCAGAGCTGCTCGCAGACATGGTCCGCACCATCGACCACCTCAGCGGCGGCAGGGTCGTGCTTGGCATCGGATCCGGCTGGTTCGAGCGCGACTACACCGAATATGGCTACGAGTTCGGCACTGCCATCGGTCGCCTTCGTGCATTGGAGGCGGCGCTGCCGCGCATCGAGGCACGGTTTGCGAAGCTCACCCCGCCGCCCGTCAACGCGAAGGTGCCGCTGCTCATCGGAGGCGGCGGCGAGAAGGTGACGCTGCGCATCGTTGCCGAGAAGGCCGACATGTGGAACGCGTTCGGACCACCCGAGACCTTCGCCGCCAAGAACGTCATCCTCGACGAGTGGTGCGCCAAGGTCGGCCGCAACCCCGACGACATCGAGCGGACCGTTGCCATCGGTGTCGAGGAGATCGACAACATCCCCGAGTACGCAGCCGCGGGCGCCACCCACATCATCTTCTCCACCCGACCCCCCTACGACCTGGCCCCTGCGATGCTCGCCATCGAGCGCCACCGAGCCTGAGCCCGCCCGCCCGCTGGGCCGGGGAATGGGCCTAGCTGTCGCGGAGCGTGAGGCCGTCGCGGCGCAGCAGTCGGGCTGCGATGGCCATGGCGCCAAGTCCGGCGGCCAGCGCCGCAACGAAGGAGATGGCGACCTGGCCTGGGCCGACGGCATCGAAGATGACGCCGCGAATCGTCAGCACCGGGCCGACGATCGGAACGCAGCGAACCAGCGCAGAGCCGCCGGCCACCTTGAGCTGCTGGACGGCAAGACCGGTAGCGATGCTGCCAACCGAAAGCGCCCCCGCGGCGGCCGCCTCCTGGCCGGGCGAGCGGGCTGCGACGCCTGCAACCATGCCGACCCCGACGTAGGTGACGACGAGGCCAACGCCGACCACGCCCATGGTCAGGACCGACGCGGGGGCGATCTCAAGGTGTAGCCCGGCGACGGAGGTGCGGGTTGCGGCGACGATGACCACCATCAGCACGACGAGTCGGGCGAGGCCCTCGAACACCACGCCCGCGGCCTTGCCGGCCAGGATCGACCACCGCGGCGTCGGCAGGGTGAGCAGGCTCTCGATGCTGCGGGTCTCCTTATCGCCTCGCACCGCCGTCGCCGCGGAGATGCCTACGTTCATCAGCTGGAAGATGAGGTAGATGGGTACGAGGTCACCGAGGGCAAATCGCCTGCCCCTGCTGGTCTTCTGCAGGTCGACGCGGCTGACGGTGACTGCGGAGATGCCAGAGCCGGCGGCGCGCGCCCGCGCGACCTCGGCGGACGCCAACGCGTCGCGCAGCCGTGTGAGGCCGAGTCGACTCTTCGCGACCGATGGCAACGAGATCGTCTCGATGGTGTCGCGCCCGACGATGAGCCCGGCCTCGGCCTGCTCCGCACCGACGACGCCGAGCGGGTCGGGTTCGTCGCGCAGCTGCACCTTGGGTGGGGGCGACGCGCGGAGGGCGTCGACGATGGCGCGTGGCTCTGGCCCGGCGTCGGCGGCGACGCGAACCGCGACGTGGGTGACCTTCTCTGACGCCTTCGCCTCCTCCAGCTTGGGAGCCACGATGCCGAACACGATGATGAGCAGGAACAGGATGGGCAGGATGAAGAAGCTGGCGTTGAACACCTTCGCTCGCACCGCAGACACGATCTCGAGGCGTGCAAGGTGCACCGCGGTCGCCAGCCCGCTGGCGGGGGTCGTCGTCACCTGGCGCGGTTCCTCGAGCCACCCTGACTGATCGATCTGGCTGCGTTCCGCAACAGCAGCAACCCAAGGACGCCAGACACGCCCAGCACGACGAACGGGTCGAAGGGGCCGAGCTTGCCGGAGATGCCCCGGCGGATGAGCACGACGCTGCCCAGGATCGGAACGGGCAGCAGGCCGGACAGGTTCTCGAGGCCCTGGGCCAGGGGCACGAACATCATCACGAAGAACAGCAGCGCCGTCAGCAGCGGCCCGACGCCGCCGGCGCGGGCGTTGGCCTGGCCGTACGCCCCGAGCGCGGAGCCAGCGCACGCCATGAGAAACGCTGTGGCGATGGCCGCGACGAGGATCGACATCGCGGCGCCGGCGCCGACGGCGACGCTGCCATCGCCCGCGGCCGCGATGATCCCGGCGACGAGCGTGGCAGGCACGAGGAGGACGAACTGCACCGCGAGTCCGACCAGCGCGACGGCGAGCGCGACGCCTCCGAGGAGGGCCTCCCGCCGCAGCGGCAACACCCACAGGGCCTCGAGCGTGCCGTCGCTCCGGCTGGCAACCAGGCGGCTTCTGGCGCGGTCGGCAATGGAAGCGCACAGGAGGATGACGAGGCTCGGGAACAGCCGCACGATGAGCGAGCGGCCCGCGGTCGGGGCTCGCGTCGCGTCCGTTCGGACGATGTCGACGAGTGGCACGGTCGGCGCAGGCACGTGCTGTTGGACGGCGGCCCGTTGCAGCACGGCTTCGAGGAGAGGAACGGCGACGGTCGACTTGCCGCGGGCCCCGTCGGAGATGATGCAGACGGCGAGCGGCGCCCCATCTTGGAGTTGCTTGGTTGCGCCTTGACCGGCCGCCTGCTGTGATTGGCACCGCGCCGCGAGCGGTGGCCCGTCACGCGGCTGGCCGGTTGCCTCACCACCGACGATGACCGCGGCGTCGACCTTGCGAAGGCTGACGGCCCGCTCGGGGTCTGGGGACGTCTCGACGTGCACCGCGTCGCCACCCGCGGCGCGCAGTGCGGCGGCAAACCCGGTGTCACGATCGCCGACCGCGACGTAGACGACGGTCGAGCGATCGCGAGCGGAGTCGCCGGCGTTGAGGGCGAAGATCAGGCCGATGAAGCTGAACATGAGCAGCGGCAGCAGCGCGCCGATCAGCAGCGCTTTGGCGTCTCGCCTGGCGATGCGAACCTCGTTCTCGACGACCAGGCGCAGCTGTGCCGAAGTTCTGCTCACGCGTTGGTGCCGCCGTCGTGCTCCGCGGCGTCTTCCTCGTTCTGGGCGGCGAGGGAGGCGCGGCCGAGAAGGTTGACGAAGGCCTGGCGGAACGACCCACTGGGGTCTCCGGCCGCGATCTCCTCCCGGGTGCCGGTGGTGACGACCTTTCCGGCGACGAGGCCGACGACCCGGTCTGACAGGCGGTCGATCTCGTCCAAGCTGTGCGACGACAACAGGATGGTCTTGTTCTGGCGCACCTCGGGCCGGCTCAACAGCTGGTGGATGCCCTCTGTTGCTACCACGTCGAGGTTGGCGGTCGGCTCGTCCAACAACAGCACAGGGGGATCGTGCAGCAGCGCCCGCAGCAACGCCACCTTCTGACGGTTGCCCTTGGAGAGCTGGCCGGATCGCTTGTCGAGGTGCTGCTCGCAGTCGAGTACCGCCGCCAGCTCTGCGAGCCGCGCTGCGAGGTGGTCTGGGGCCATGCCGTGGGCGCGTCCGGTGAACGTCAGCTGCTCGCGTGGTGTCAGCCGCTCGACGAGGCCGGGCTCCTCTGTGACCAGGCCGATGCATGCCCGCACCTCATCGGCCTCGTCGACCACGTCGTGGCCCGCGATCGAGACCGTGCCCTCCGTCGGGCGCAACAGGGTCGACAGCACGCGCATCGTCGTGGTCTTTCCTGCACCATTGGGCCCCAGGAGTCCAGTCACGAACCCGGGTTCTGCTGTGAAGCTGAGGCCGTCGAGGATGCGCTTGGTCTCCTTGCGGGTGCCCAGCTCCCGCACCAGGTTCTCCACCACGATCACGATGCGAACCTAGGCCGTGTGCGGTGCGGCCGTGGTCGTCGGTCACACGCGACACCCGGCGCAGGTCGCGTCGGGCAGAATCGTGAGATGACCGACGTTGCTGCGCTGTTGGAGAAGCTCAAGAACAGGGGAGTGCCGCGCGGAGTCGTCCTCGAGGCTGACTGGACAGAGCTGCCCGCCGAGACCGGGGGCGGGACGCCATCGCCGATGTCGCTCATGTCGGGCGGGCTCGAAGCCTTCAACAAGCCGCTCACGCTGCGCCAGACCGTCGACGCCCTCCACCACGCGGCCGCCGACCCCAACGTTGCGGCCCTCGTCGTGCGGGTGCAGCCCCTCATGACCGCGCCGTCCGTGGTGCAGGAGCTGAGCGATGCGATCGGCGTCTTCCGGGCGGCGGGCAAGCGCACGGTCGCCTACGCGGAGACCTTCAACGGAACCGGCGGGTACGTCCTGGCCAGCGCCTTCGAGACGGTGGTGCTGCAGCCGGCCGGGAGCCTGGCCTTGCTCGGTCGGGTCGCCACCGTCGGCTTCTACCGCGACGCCCTCGAATGGGCTGGCGTGAAGATGGACATGGGAAAGCGCCACGAGTACAAGAACGCGCCGAACATCTTCCTGGAGACCGGCTTCACAGAGCCCCATGCCGAGGCCACCACTGCCCTTCTGGCCGACCTCAACGACCAGGCAGTCACCACCATCGCCGCGGCGCGGGCCATCGAAGAGTCCGTGGTGCGCGACGCGATGCTGCGGGGCCCACTCTCGTCGGCCGATGCGCTGGCGTCGGGTCTCATCGACGTTGCCGGCTTCCGGGACGAGGCCTATGCGAAGGCCCTTGGCCTGCACGGCTCGGCAACGTCGCTGCTGTACCTGGCCAAGTGGGTCAAGAAGACGGCCAACGACAAGGCGCGCAAGGCTGCACTCAAGAACGCGCAGAGCATCGCCCTCATCACCATCGACGGCGGCATCGCGCCGGGCAAGAGCGGGTTCCAGCCCGGTCTCCAGCCCGGCAACGGCACCGGCTCAGACACAGCAGGCGCAGCGCTTCGGGCCGCGGCGAAGGATCCGAAGGTCAAGGCCGTCATCCTGCGCGTCGATTCTCCCGGCGGCGACGTGGTGGCCAGCGAGACCATCTGGCGTGAGGTCGGCCTGGTGCAGCGTGCCGGCAAGCCCGTGGTCACGTCGATGGCGTCTGTCGCGGCCTCCGGCGGCTACTACGTCGCCATGGGCACCGACCGCATCGTGGCCAACGCAGCCACCATCACCGGGTCCATCGGCGTCTTCGGTGGCAAGCCCGTCATCGGCCGCATGCGGGAGAAGCTCCGCATCCACACCGGACAGCTTGCGACCGACGACAACGCCGACGTGGGCTCGTTGCAACACGGGTACAGCCCCGCGCAGCGGGCGCGGGCAGACGAGATGCTCGACACCATCTACGCAGAGTTCACGGGGCGAGTGGCCGATGGTCGGGGCATGAGCGTCGAGGACGTGCACGAGGTCGCTCGGGGGCGTGTGTGGACGGGTCAGGCGGCCTCCGAGCGCGGCCTGGTGGACGAGCTCGGAGGCTTTCGGGTTGCGGTTGCCGCCGCCAAGCGGCTGGCCGGCATCGACGAGCATGCGGTCGTCAAGATCGCGGTGTTTCCCAAGGCCCGGCCCATCGATAAGTTGTTCCCCAAGGACAGTTCGGCGGCGGCCCAAGCCGTCATCGGTTGGATGGCGGCTGGTGTCGTGCGCGCCGCTCGCGAGTGGGAGCAGCGCGCTGGTGCAGCCAGCGTGCGGTCGCGCCTCGACGGCGATTGGCGTGTGTGGTGACCTCGCCCAAGGCCTCAGGTCGGGTTGAGGGGTGGGTCCGCGAACGCTTCGTCGGACTCTGAGTCGGGCACTGAGCCGAGTTCCGAGTCGGGCTCTGAGCCGAGTTCCGAGTCGGGGTCTGGCCCGTCACTACCGGACCGCTCGTCGACGGCGGATCGGGGCCGGTCGTCCCGCTCGGAGCGGTCCTTCTTGGCCTTCTTCTTGCCGGAGGCGTTGCGGCCATCGAGCACCCGCTCGATGGCCTTGTCGAGCTCGTCCGTGGTGGCCACATCCGCGAGCGCGATGCGAATGGAAGCCAGTTCGCGGGCCAGGTACTCGGTGTCGGCCTGGGTGCGGCGGGCCTCCTCACGGTCCCGCTCCAGCGCCTGCCGGTCGCGTTCTTCTTGGCGGTTCTGGGCCAACAGGATGAGGGGTGCGGCGTACGCAGCTTGGGTCGAGAAGGCGAGGTTCAACAAGATGAACGGGTACTTGTCGAACGCCCACGATGTGGCCGACCGGCCGGCGATCTCAACGCACCGCATGCCCGTTGCGATGGTCTGACAGTCGAGGTGGCCCGAGCTGGCCCTGGAATGGGCCCGCGCTGCCGCAAGGTTGTAGCTGATCCAGACGATCACCATGAGGGTCTGCATGATGAGGAACTTGGCGGTGCCCAGGAACCGCGCGATGCCTTCGGCCAGGCGGCCGAACGTCTCGTTGTCGAGCTTGGGGAGCCCGAGGTCGCGGCCCGCGGCGACGGGGGTGGAGAGAGTGCTGCGCTCCGTCGGCGCGTCGGTTGCGGTCACCGGCTGGCCGTCATCGTCGTCGCCACCCGACCGGCAGCACGCGGTCGAGCACATCATCGACGGTGACCGCGCCCAACAGCCGTCCGGCTCTGTCGACCACTGGCAGTGCGAGGCCGTCGTAGGTGGCGAGTCGGCGTGCGACCTCGTCATCCGACAGGTCGGGCGCCACCGGCTCCGGCGCCTCAGAGTCGAGCGCCTCGCCGATGACCTGGCCGGGCGGAACCCGAAGCAGCCGCTGGAAGCCGACCATGCCGAGGTACCGGCCGGTTGGGGTTTCGGTCGGAGCCTCGGTGACGAAGACGTTGGCCGCTAACACCTGAGCGACATCGTGTTCGCGGAGACGAGCGAGGGCTTCGCCAACGGTCACATCCGGTGTGAGGATGAGCGGATCTGGGGTCATGAGGCCACCCGCCGAGCCGGGCTCGTAGGCCATGAGGCGGCGCATCTCGGCCTCCCCGTCGTCCTCCATGGCCTCAAGAACGTCCTCGCGATCCTTGTACGACAGCTCGGCCAGCAGGTCGGCGGCGTCGTCTGCCTCCATCTCCTCGATGATGTCTGCGACGCGCTCTGGCTCGAGACGCTGGATGAGACGTACCTGCTCGTCTTCTGGCAGCTCTTCCAACAGGTCTGCGACCTCGTTGTCCTCCATGGCTTCGACCACGCGTCGGCGTTGCTCGAGGGGCATCCTCGTGAGCTTCTCGGCCATGTCAGAGCCGTGCATGTCGCGCAGCTCTGCGACCTGGCGGTCGATGTGGCGGCCCGTGTCCCACAGTGTCGGCAGGTCGCGCCAGGTGACGATGCGCCCAACGCGGCGCCGACGGAGGATGCCGCTCGACGCCAGCGCGACGTCGGCGACCTCCCACGCGTGGGGACTGAGCGGCGTGGCGGTGATGGAGATGTCGTTGACGACCTCGCCGCCGATGCGCTTGCCGAGGAGATCAGCTCGAACGGCAAGCTCGCCGTCTCTCGCCTGGAATCGGCGCAGCTCGACGGTGCCCTTGACCATGCGCACGCCGGAGAGGTGGATCTCGCTGATCTTGCTGGCGTTGACGAAGATGCGCCGACGATCCACGGCGGCAACGAACCCAAGGACTGCCGGCGGTTCGCCGGGCCGCGACGGCACCACAACCAGGTCGTCGACCCGGCCGATGGCGGCACCGTCGCCATCGATCAGCGACAGACGCACCAGTCGCGACACAAAGGCTGACCCGGACATGTCGTCAGCCTACGGTCAGGCGGTGGCTCCCCCGATGGTCATTGCCGCTCACTCGCCGCAGACCGTCCCGGAGTAGAGACCGGTCACGGTGCCGGTGTCGGCCGTCGACGTGAGAAAGCCTCCGAACGTCGATGCAGACTTGAGGCCGAACGTGGCACCAAACGGGCCGGCTTGGGGATCGTCTGCGTTGAGTTGCAGGTCGTCTCCGTAGGCGGCCTTCAGCTTGGTGACCGTCGATCCCGTGGTGACGCCGTTGGCGAGCTTGAGCGACGGCGGCCCCGCCGGCGACCCGGAGTAGTCCCAACCGGCCACCTTGCCGCCGACGAAGAGCACGCTGAGCCGGCCCCACCTGACGATGCGGTCTGGCCCTGGGCACGCAGCGCCGGGATCCTTCTGGTCTGAGGTGGGCTTGCCGAGGCCCTTGGTGAGGGTGGCGATGGCAGCGTCCGCCTTGGTACCGAAGGTGGCGCCGCCGATCGCGCTCGCCCCGAGGGCGACGCCGCCGGTGCCCCCCGACGTTCCCGACTTCGTCGATGTCGTCGACCCGCCCGCCTTCGTGGTGACGGTGGTGGCCGACCGCTTGAGGAGGGTCGTCGATCGGTCGACGCTCAGACCGTCGCTCGCCGCCGTGGTTGCATCCTGCGTCGGCGTGGTCGCCGAGGTCGATGTGGTCGCCCGGGTGTCGTTGGTCGTGCGGATCTTGTCGGCCGTGCAGGCGGCGGTCGACGCACACAGCGCGCCGACGATCGCAGCTCTGGTCACTCGGGAGACGAGAGGGAGGCGAACGCGAGTTCGGGCCATGGACGCCAAGGGTAGGTCCCGAACTCGTTCGCAGGGTGGCATCCCCACCTGCCAGGCTGGGCAGGTGGGAGGAACCGAGCCGGTCTTGCGCGCCATGGCGCTGCACAAGCGCTACCGGCGCGGCGTCGCCGTCGAGCACGTCGACCTCGAGATCGCGCCCGGCGAGCGGGTTGGCCTGCTCGGCCCCAACGGTGCCGGCAAGACCACCACCTTGCTGATGCTGCTCGGAGCCGTCACCCCCGACAGCGGCACCGTCGAGATCTGCGGCCACCGCCTGCCTCAGCAGCGGTCGGAGGCGCTCGGCCAGGTCGGGTTTGCGGCCGGGTACTTACCACTTCCAGAGCGGCTGCGCGTCGGCGAGCACCTGGCGCTGTTCGCCAACCTCGCCGGCATCCGCCGTCCGGAGG